>JBKJII010000343.1:0-24232 GCA_046598505.1 Caulobacter sp.
CCCATGTCGCGCAGTCGGTGGCCGGCATGGCCCCGCGTGCGCTGCCCGACCGCCCGACCGCCATGCGGCTGGCCGGGCTCGAAGCGTTCGAGCTGGCCTGACATGGCGCTTGTCCTCTCGCCCGTCGAGGCCGAACAGATTCGCGACCTGCGCGCGCGGCTTAACCGCGTGCCGGCTGGTTCGCTGGGCGACAAGTCGGTGGGGCCGCTGAGCAAGGGCTTCTTCGTCGTTTGCGGTCGCGTCGGGCTGGCGCCCCAGACCGGCGGCGACGGCTTCGCCTCGGTGGCCGAGCTGAAGGCGGCCATTGTCGAGGCCGACCTGATCCGCCTCAAGCAGATCGTCGGCCGGCTGCAAAGTCTGCAAGCCCAGGACTTCAAGGTCTGGCGCACCCTCTTCAATCACGGCGTCCTGCAGGCCGTCCTGACCCGCCGCATGATCCTCGGCGGGCGCGAGCACGACTGATGCGTCCCGTTTTCGTCAACATCGGTGAGCGCACCAACGTCACGGGCTCGGCCAAATTCCGCAAGCTGGTGGCGGAGGGCGACTATGCCGCCGCCCTGTCGGTGGCGCGCCAGCAGGTCGAGGCCGGGGCCCAGATCATCGACGTCAACATGGACGAAGGCCTGCTCGACTCGAAGGCGGCCATGGTCACCTTCCTCAACCTGATCGCGGCCGAGCCAGACATCGCCCGGGTGCCGGTGATGATCGACAGCTCCAAATGGGAGATCATCGAGGCGGGCCTGCGCTGCGTGCAGGGCAAGGCCATCGTCAACTCGATCTCGATGAAGGCTGGCGAGGCGGAGTTCATCGCCCAGGCCAGGCTCTGCCTGCGCTATGGGGCCGCCGTGGTGGTGATGGCCTTCGACGAACAGGGCCAGGCCGACACCGCCGCCCGCAAGATCGCCATCTGCGAGCGGGCCTATCGCATCCTCGTCGACCAGGTCGGCTTCCCGCCCGAGGACATCATCTTCGACCCGAACATCTTCGCTGTGGCGACCGGGATCGAGGAGCACGACAACTACGCCGTCGACTTCATCGAGGCCACGCGGGCTATCAAACAACTGCTGCCGTTCGCGCGAGTGTCGGGCGGGGTGTCGAACGTCTCGTTCAGCTTCCGCGGCAACGAGCCGGTGCGCCGGGCGATCCACAGCGTGTTCCTGTACCACGCGATCAACGCCGGCATGGACATGGGCATCGTCAACGCCGGCGACCTGCCGGTCTATGACGACATCGCGCCGGAACTGCGCGAGGCGGTCGAGGACGTGATCCTCAACCGCCGTCCCAAGGCCGGCGGGTCGCAGACCGAGCGGCTGGTGGATCTGGCGCCGAAGTACAAAGGCGACGGGTCGAAGGTTCAGGTCGCCGACCAGGCCTGGCGGTCGCTGCCGGTCGCCGAGCGGCTGGCGCATGCGCTGGTCAACGGCATCACCGAGTTCATCGACGCCGACACCGAGGAGGCGCGGCTGACGGTCGAGCGGCCGCTGCACGTCATCGAAGGCCCGCTGATGGACGGGATGAACATCGTCGGCGACCTGTTCGGGGCCGGAAAGATGTTCCTGCCCCAGGTGGTCAAGTCGGCCCGGGTGATGAAACAGGCCGTGGCCTGGCTGATGCCCTTCATGGAGGCCGAGAAGGAAGGCAAGCCGCGCGAGCAGGCCGGCCGGATCCTGATGGCCACGGTCAAGGGCGACGTCCACGACATCGGCAAGAACATCGTCGGCGTGGTCCTGCAGTGTAACAACTACGAGGTCATCGACCTGGGCGTGATGGTCCCGGCCGATCGGATCCTCGACGAGGCCAAGGCCCGGGGCGTCGACATCATCGGCCTGTCGGGTCTGATCACGCCGTCGCTGGACGAGATGGTCTTTGTCGCCTCCGAGATGGAGCGGCGCGGGTTCGACATCCCGCTGCTGATCGGCGGGGCGACCACCAGCAAGACCCATACGGCGGTGAAGATCGCCCCGGCCTACCGCGCCGCCTCGACCACCTATGTGCTCGACGCCAGCCGGGCGGTGGGCGTGGTCTCGCAGCTGCTGTCGAAGACCGACAGGGCGGCCTTCGAAGCCCAGACCCGCGCCGACTATGTGAAGGTCCGGGAACAGTTCGCCCGAGGCCAGGAACAGAAGACCCGCACGCCGATCGCCCGGGCCCGCGCCAACCGTTTCCCGCTGGATCTGACGGTCTTGCCGCCGAAGCCGAGCTTCACGGGTACGCGAGCTTTCGGGCCTTATGACCTGAAAGAGCTGGCGAAATACATCGACTGGACGCCGTTCTTCGCCAGCTGGGAACTGGTCGGGCATTTCCCGGACATCCTGACCGACGACGTGGTCGGCGAGGCTGCCAGCGACCTGTGGAAAGACGCCCAGGCGATGCTGGCGAAGATCGTCGAGGAGAACTGGTTCGAAGCCCGGGGCGTGGTTGGCTTCTGGCCGGCCCAGGCCGACGGTGACGACATCGTGGTCTATGCCGACGAAAGCCGGACCACCGAGTTGGCCCGCCTCCACACCCTGCGCCAGCAGATGGCCAAGACCAGTGACAAGGCCAATCTGGCGCTGGCGGATTTCGTTGCGCCCGTGGGCGGTCCGGCCGACTGGCTCGGCGGCTTCGCCGTCACCGCCGGCCATGGCGAGCCGGAGATCGCCCAACGTTTCAGGGACGCGGGCGATGACTATTCCGCCATCCTCGCCGCCGCCCTGGCCGACCGGCTGGCCGAAGCCTTCGCCGAGGCCATGCACCACCGCGTGCGCACCGAACTGTGGGGCTACGCGCCGGACGAGGCGTTCGATATCGACCATCTGATCGGTGAAAAGTACCAGGGTATCCGCCCCGCGCCCGGCTATCCGGCACAACCGGACCACACCGAAAAGGCTACGCTGTTCAAACTGTTGGACGCTGAGGCTCAGACCGGCATGCAGCTGACCGAGAGCTTCGCCATGAGCCCGGCGGCGGCGGTCAGCGGCCTCTACTTCAGCCACCCCGACGCCCACTACTTCGGCGTCGGCCGGATCGACCGCGACCAGGTCAGCGACTATGCCGCGCGCAAGGGCTGGGCGCTGGCGACGGCCGAACGCTGGCTGGCGCCGATCCTGGCGTACGACCCAGACACGGTGAGCCGGGAAGCTGCGGCCTGATCTTTCTCCCCAGGAGGGAGAGGCGTTTCTATTGCGGGCCGCGCATGCCGGTCAGGGTTTCCTTCAGGCCGCGCTTGCGCTTCTTCGCCGAAGGCGCGGCCGGGGCAGGCGTGGGCGCCGGCGCGGCTTCGGGCTGGGGTTCGCCTGCCGGGAGAAGGGCGTCGATGGCTGAAGGGGCGGGCGGTTCTTCAGCTTTCGGCATCGCGCCGTCCCCTGTGACGGTCGCTCCCTCAGCGATCGGGGCCGCCGGCTCGCCCTGAGAGTCCGCCACTTCGACGGGTACGGGTTCAGCGGCGGGCGTCAGGCTCACATCAGCGCCGCCACCTGCCTCGGCCGTTTCCACCTGGACGATCGACGGGCCGGCGACAGCGTCCGGGGCGGCGGGCTCGGGTTCAGGCGCGGCAAGCGGCGCGGTCGGCGTCGCCTGGGGGCTGGCCAGCATCATCGCCGGGGCAGGCTCGTCGACCGGCGGCGGCGGGACAATGATCGTCGCGCCCTTGGCGTTGTAGCTCAGCGCTTGTCCGAACAGCGCCGACCGCGCCTGCAGCGTCTTCGCAGTCTCCTCGCATTTGGCGGGCGGCGACCAGGACATCCAGAACTGCGCCAGCTGGGCCCTGGGCACACTGGTGGCCCCGGTCCAGACAGCGCGGCCGCGCGCGATCGCGCCGGCGCCTTGGGTCTGGATCGGCGTCGGGCTGGCCTTTTCGGCCGCCTCCATGGCCTTGCGGAACAGGGCCATGTTGCGCACGGCCTCGTCGCGCTGCTCCGGGTAGACCTTGGCGAGGTTCTCTTCGGTGCTGGGCGTGGGCCAGGCGCGCTCAATGCGGGTCACTTCCGGCATGGCCAGGTCGTAGAGATCGACGTAGGCCGCCATCGAGCCGTAACACCAGCCGACATAGCCATAGTCATCCGACGGTGCGGATACGGCGCCGCCCTGGATCGGCAGCGGCGCGACCGTCTGCTTGCGCGGCACCTGCGTGGCGACCGGCGCATCGGACGGGGCCTCGGCGGGGGATGCGTCCTGCGCGAAGAGGGCGAGGGCGAAGAGGATCGGGGCCATTCAAGGTCCTGTTACAGTTGCGTCAGGCGTCGCTGCCGGTCTGGTGACCGAAACCACCGCCCCCCGGGGTTTCGATCTCGACAACATCGCCCGGCCGCACGGAAATCGAAAAGCAGCCTGTAAGTTCCCTTACAGCGCCGTCGGCGGTTCTCAAACGTTGGCGACCGGGAAGCGCGGCGCCACCGCCACAGATTCCCTGCGGACTGTGGCTTCGGCGTGACGAGAGCAGGGCCGCTTCCATCGGGGCGAGGAAGCGAATGTGCCGTACGGCCCCGTCGCCGCCGCGGTTCAGGCCTTCACCGCCGGACCCGATCCGGGTGTGGAAGGTTTCGACGCGGACCGGAAAGCGCCGTTCAAGGATTTCCGGATCGGTCAGGCGGCTGTTGGTCATGTGACTGTGGATCGCGCTGGTCCCGGCCCGCCGCACAGTCGCGCCCGCTCCGCCGCAGATGGTCTCGTAATACTGCCGCGCCTCGTCGCCGAAGGTGAAGTTGTTCATCGAGCCCTGGCTGTTGGCCATCACCCCGAGCGCCGCATACAGGGCGTCGACCACGTGCTGGCTGGTCTCGACGTTGCCGGCAACGACGGCGGCGGGCGGCTCGGGATCGAGCATCGAGCCGTGCCGGGTGAGGATCTTCAGCGGCGTCAGGCAGCCGGCGTTCAGCGGGATGTCGTCGTCGACCAGACTGCGGAAGACATACAGCGCGGCGGCGTCGACGATGGCCGAGGGGGCGTTGAAGTTGCTGGCCAGCTGGTCAGCCGAGCCGGTGAAGTCGAGCACCGCCTCGCCGGCCGCCGCGTCGACCTTGATGGTCACGACGATCTCGCCGCCACCGTCCATCGGCACGCGGGCCGCGCCGTCGCGCAGCTTCGTCACGGCGCGGCGGACAGCCTGTTCGGCGTTTTTCTGGACGAAGGTCATGTAGCGGGCGACGGCGTCCGGTCCGTAGGCCTCGATCATCGCCGCGACCGCCGCCGCGCCGGCCTGGCAGGCGGCGATCTGGGCCTTGAGGTCGGCGATGTTGCGGTCCGGCGCACGGGCGGGCCACCGGCCGGTCAGCAGGGCAGCGCGCGTTTCAGTCTCGAGGAACCGGCCGTCCTTCATGATCGGCACGGCGTCGAGCAGCACGCCTTCCTCGTCGAGGGTGGTCGAGAACGGCGGCATCGAGCCGGGTTGCACGCCGCCGACGTCAGCATGGTGGCCGCGGGCCGCGACGTAGAAGGCCGGCGCGGCCGTCTCGTCCATGAACACCGGCATGACCACGGTGATGTCGGGCAGGTGAGTGCCGCCGAAATAGGGATTGTTCAGGGCGAAGGCCTCGCCCGGGTGCAGCACCGGATGCCGCGCCTGTGTGGCCCGCACGCTGGCGCCCATACTGCCCAGGTGGACCGGCATATGCGGCGCGTTGGCGACAAGGCCGCCGTCCGTGTCGAACAGGGCGCAGGAAAAGTCGAGCCGCTCCTTGATGTTGACCGAATGCGCCGTCCGCTCCAGCGCCGCGCCCATGGCCTCGGCCACGCCCATGAAGCGGCGGTTGAACAGCTCCAGGGTCACGGGGTCGGGCGCATCGGCGGCAAGGACGCCTGCCGAGAGTGGCGTGGTGCGGGTCAAGCGGATCAGGCCGTCAGCCCCGGCGGTCGCGGTCCAGCCCTCCGCCAGGGCGATCTGGGTGTCGGAGCGGATGATCAGGGCCGGGCCCTCGAGAGTGGTGAGATCGGCGGCCTGCAAGACAGTTGCTCCCCCCCGGGGGAGCTGCCGGCCCGAAGGGACGACTGAGGGGGGCGTTTCAGCATGCCCCCTTCCGTCTCCGCTTCGCGGAGCCACCTCCCCCGGGGGGGAGGAACTGGGATCGACCGCCTCGGCCTCCACCTCCACGCTCGCGATCAGCACGGTCCGGTCAGGCTCCACGAAGCCGAATAGCCGTTGGTGCGCGTCCTCGAAGGCCGCCTTCACCGTCGCCACGTCGCCAAGTCCGATGGGCAGGGCAGCGTCGGCCCCGTCGTAGCGTAGGCGTAAACGGCGTTCGACTTCGCCGGCCTGTGCCCCCTGGGCGGCCAGGGCCTCGCGAGCATCGCCTTCGAGCCGTTCGGCCAAGGCCTCGGCGGCCTGCAGGCCCTCGGTCGCCAGCGCCATCTCCAGCCCGGCCTGACGCATCGCGCCCACCCGCGCCTGGCCGATGCCCCAGGCGGACAGCAGGGAGGCGTGCCTGGGGCTCAGCACCTCGGTAACGCCCAGAGCGTCCGCGACCTGGCAGCAGACCTGGCCGGCTGCGCCGCCGAAAGCGACCAGCGCATGGCCGCGCGGGTCGAAGCCGCGTTCGGTCGAGATGCGTCGCACGGCCTGGGCCATCTGTTCGACGGCCACGGCGACGAAGCCCTCGGCGGCGGCTTCGACGGTCAGGCCCATGGCGTCAGCGAGCGCGGATATCCGCGCACGGGCGGCGGCGGGGTCCAGCGGGGCGTCGCCGTTCGGGCCGAATACGGGCGGGAAGAACGCCGGGTCGAGCCGGCCGAGCACGAGGTTGGCGTCGGTGACTGTCGCCGGCCCGCCGCGGCCGTAGCAGGCCGGTCCGGGATCGGCGCCGGCGCTGGCCGGGCCGGCGCGGGCGCGGAAGCCGTCGAAGGTCAGGATCGAACCGCCGCCGGCCGCCACCGTCTCCACATCGAGCATCGGGCTGCGCAGCCTGGCGCCGGCGACCCTGGCCGCGTCGCGACGCTCCAGCACCCCGGCGAAACGACAGACGTCGGTCGAGGTGCCGCCCATGTCGAAGCCGAGCACGGCCGCTGCGCCGGCGCTTTCCGCCGTACGGGCCACGCCGACCACGCCGCCCGCCGGCCCCGAGACCACCGCATCCTTGCCGCGAAACGCCCCGGCCCGGACCAGCGCGCCGGCGGACGTCATGAACCAGAGGGGGGCGCCGTTCACCGCCTGCGCGACCTGGTCGACATAGGCGCGCAACACCGGCGTCAGATAGGCGTCGGCCACCGCCGTCTCGGCCCGGGGCACGAAGCGGGGCAGGGGCGAGACCTCGTGGCTGAGCGCGACGTAGTCGAACCCGGCGGCGCGGGCGATCTCGCCGGCGGCCCGTTCGTGGGCGGGGTTCAGATCGCTGTGCAGGAAGGCGATGGCGACGCTGGTGAAACCGTCAGCGCGGGCGCGGGCGAGATTCGCCGCGAGCGCCGCCGTGTCGAGCGCCGTGACGACCGAACCGTCCGCCGCCAGCCGCTCGCCGGCCTCGACCACGCCGCTGTAGAGCGGTTCGGGCCGGATGATGTCGAGGGCGAACAGCTCGGGCCGCGACTGGTCGCCGATGAGGACCGCGTCGGCGAATCCCCGGGTGGTGACCAACAAGGTCCTGGCGCCCTTCCGCTCAAGCAGGGCGTTGGTCGCGACCGTTGTGCCCATCCTGATCGCGCTGACGCGCCCGGCGGGAAAGGGCGCGCGGGGTTCAACCGCCAGCAGGCGGCGCATGGCCTCGACGGCGGCGTCGGGGTAGGAGGGCGAGGCGGACAGGAGTTTCAGCGTCTGCTCGACGCCATCAGGCGTTCGGCCGATCACGTCGGTAAAGGTGCCGCCGCGGTCGATCCAGAAGGTCCAGCCGGACGTCTTTTCAGCAACCGTTGTCATGTCCGCGCCACGATCATAAGCTGCAAGTCGATCCCATGAGTTTCTGGCGCACCATAGCAGGCCTCGCGGCGCGTCGCGTCGACGCCGCCGAATGCCCCGATTGTCCGCCCGGTCTCCCGGGCGAGGACCCCGCCTTCACGACTGCCGTCACGGCGCTGGGGGCCAAGCTGGCCAAGGCCGACGGCCGCGCGGACCAGGACGAGTTCGACGCCTTCGCCATCGTTTTCCAGCCCGACTCGAACTCAGAGCGCAACATCCACCGCCTCTATGATCTGGCGCGCCAGACCACGCGGGGATTCGAGAGCTACGCCAAGCGGCTGGCGAAGCGGTACCGCAATTGCCCGCAGCTGCTCGAGGACGTGCTGGACGGCCTGTTCCACATCGCCGGCTCGGACGGCGCGGTGACCGGGGAGGAGCTGGACTACCTCGAGACCGTCTCGGACCTGTTCGGCTTCTCGCCCCTGACGTTTCGCCGGCTCAAGGCCACGCACCTGGGGGCCGGGCCGGACGACCCGTACGTGATCCTGGGCGTGCTGCCTGATGCCGACGATGTGGCTGTTCGCGCGGCCTGGCGTGAGCAGGTGTCTGCCTCACACCCGGACCGGGCGCGGGCGCGCGGCCTGCCCAGCGAGTTTATCGAGGTCGCCGAGACCAAGACCGCTTCGATCAACGCCGCCTTCGACGCCATTATGCTGGAGCGTCGGGAACTGGCCCTGGTCGGCGCCGTCTGAACAGGCAGGCGCCGATTTTGCACCCGTTTGGCACGTGTTCAGTTGACGTTCAGCGGTTAACGACAAAATAGTAATTTGTGGCTGCGCCCATCGCAGCCCACCGAGGACAAGATGGACAGATTGAACTCTGCGGGGGGTTCTGCTTCGGCCTTGAAGGGCCTGGCCTGGCTGGCCGGCGCTCTGGCCACCTGCGCGGCCCTCGCCGTCGGCGCCGTGCTGGCGGTGTTCGCCGCCGCCACCGTCGTCCTCATCGCCCTGATGTCCAGCGCCCTGCTGGCGCTCGCCGGCGTCGCTGTTCGCGCCAAGCGCACCGTTCGCGCCCGTCCAGCCGGCGATCCCGACATCATCGAGGCCCGCAACGTCGGCGGCCATTCCTGGGTCGCCTACGGCTGGAACGAGCGGCGGTAGCGACGGGGCCGCCCTGCATCCTTCGAGACGCGGCTGCGCCGCTCCTCAGGATGACGACGCTGGTTGGACCGCAAAGACAATCGCCATGGTGAGGAGGCCCAAGGGGCCGTCTCGAACCACGCACGTCCCCCAACGTCACGCTTGCACCGCCCTGCGCTCCGCCGCATTGTCGCGCCTTCAAACAAGCGTTCGGGAGCAGAACAATGATTGGCGTAGTGGCGACTTTGACGGCGGCCGAGGGCAAGGGCCCCGACCTGGAAGCGGTGTTCGCGGAACTCGCGGCCAAGGTGAAGGCCAATGAATCCGGCTGCCTGATGTACCAGCTGACCAAGAGCCGGACCGAGCCCAACGTCTACAAGGTGCTCGAACTCTATGTCTCGCAGGACGCCCTGACGGCGCACGGCGGCACCGACTACTTCAAGGCCGCCGGTCCCGGTATCGGCGCCTGTCTCGGCGGCCGCCCGTCGATCGAATACCTCGACGCGGTCTGATCCCCATGGACCTCGCGTTTTCGGATGACGACAAGGCCTTCCAGCGCGAGGTCCGCGGCTGGATCGCCGAGAACTACGACGACGACCTGCGCAAGCTGATGAGCCAGTCGAAAAACGGCTATCTCAACAAAGCCGGCCAGGTGAAGTGGCAGAAGAAGCTGGCGGCGAAGGGCTGGGCGACGGTCAACTGGCCGGTCGAGTTCGGCGGTCCCGGCTTCACGTCCTCGCAGGCCTACATCTACAACATGGAGATGAGCCTGGCCGGCGTGCCGACCGCCTCGCCCATGGGCCTGAAGATGGTCGCCCCGGTGATCATGGCCTTCGGCACCGATGAGCAGAAGGCGCAGCACCTGCCGCCGATCATCAACTCCGACATCTGGTGGTGTCAGGGCTATTCCGAGCCGGGCTCCGGCTCCGATCTCGCCAGCCTCCAGATGAAGGCCGAGCGTGACGGCGACGACTATGTCCTCAACGGCTCGAAGATCTGGACGACCCACGCCCAGTGGGCTGACTGGATGTTCTGCCTGGTGCGCACCGACAACAGCGGCAAGCCGCAGAACGGCATCAGCTTCCTCCTGCTGCGGATGGACACGCCGGGCATCCAGGTGGTGGCGCTGCCGACCCTCGACGGGCCGGCGGCCAACGAACAGGAGATCAACCAGGTCTTCTTTGAAAACGTCCGCGTACCGGTCGCCAACCGCATCGGCGAAGAAGGCAAGGGCTGGACCTACGCCAAGTATCTGCTCGAATTCGAGCGGGGCAACGCCTACGCGCCGGGGCTGATGAACCAGCTGCAGAAGGTGCGCAAGATCGCCTCGGCCGAGGTCGGCGATGGCGGCGAGCCGCTGATCCGCGACCGCGACTTCCAGCGCAAGCTGGCCGAGATGGAGATCCGCATCGAGTCGCTCAACGCCACCGAGATGCAGATCTTCTCTGCCATGGGATCGGGCAAGCCGGTCGGTCCGGCCTCCTCGATGCTCAAATGCGCGGGCTCCGAAGCCCAGCAGGCGATCACCGAACTGGCCCTGGAAGCGGTCGGCGGCTACGCCACGCCGTTCATCCAGGACACCTGGGCGATGACCAATGATCCCCGGCCGGGTCCCGACTACGCAGCGCCGGCCGCGCCGAGCTACTTCAACTACCGCAAGGCCTCGATCTACGCCGGCTCGAACGAGATCCAGCGCAACATCATGGCCAAGCTGGTGCTGGGTCTCTGATCCTTCCGCTCTCCCGGGCGGGAGAGGGAGGGGCCCGGCGCGAAGCGACGGGAGGTTGAGGGGTTATGCTCGCCTGCCTTCAACGATCCTGACCCCTCAACCTCCCGCCCTGTATCGCCTTCGGCGTCACAAGGCGGGCCCCTCCTTCTCCCTCTGGGAGAAGGAAAGTTGTCAGCGTGCGGTCAGGAAGGCTGACGACACCCAGCCGCGGTTGCCGTGTTCGTCATCCACTTCCATCCAGACCCCATTACGGCCGCCTGTCGGGTAGAGGATGCCGCCGGCCGGCACGTTCAGCACCATCGAGGCCGTCGGGCTCGGGCCCGAGCGCATCGGCATCGACTGGGTGGCGACCATGGCCGCCGGCCCGGCCGCGGCCGAAGCCTGTTCCCCGGTGGGCAGGCCGCCGGCCTGGGCGCGAGCGATCAGGTCGACGAAGGCGTTGAAGTAGGCGGCGGTGATGACCTTGCCGATTTCAGTGTTGCTGTAGCCGCCGCCGGCCGCCGCGCCGAAACCCGTGCTGCCCATGGCGCCGCCGCCGACGCCGAAGCCGATGTCGGTCTTCTTGGCCGTGCCTTCAGCGACGTAGATCTGCTCGGTGGTGCGGGCGTCGACCACGGTGATGATCACCTGGGCCTCGGATTTCTTGGTCCGGATCTGTCCGGCCAAGGCGCCGAAACCGCCCGGGATCATGCTCCCGGCGATGGCGCCGATGGCGTTGCCGCCGCTGTTGGAGTTGGAATTGGCAATGTCGGGCACGAGGAAGAAATCGGCGGCGACCACCTGACCGCGGCCAATGTTCGAGCCGCGCGCCAGTTCACCGGAACCGGCAAGCTCCCGCTCCTGACCGCGCATGGCCAGGCCCGCGTTGCGGTCCACGACCCGGAAGCAGCCCGAACGTGAGGCGAACAGCTTGATCAGCGACTCAGGGCTGGAGAGACCCAGCTCGGTCCACCACTGCTTTTCCGGCTCCTGGATGGCGATGACGCCCAGCGGCCTGTCACATTTGGGCATCTCGGGCGTGGCCGCCGTCGCCGGCTTTTTCTTGTCCATGCCGTATTGGGCCCAGGCCGGGCCGGCGGGAGCCATGACCAGGGCCGCCAGGGCCAGGCCGACAACGCCTTCAACGATTTTGCGCATTTTTCCCTCCAAGGATGTTTGACGACACTGTATCCCGCCGCCGATCGCCACACCCCTCATTCGGGGGGAGACTTCAGGCCTCCGCAACCAGATCGGCGATCAAAGTGGTGTGGGTGAAATAGGCGAGCAGGCCCGCATCCTTGAGCACCCGGAACTGCACATGCGGCAGGCCGCCCCAGATCTCGTCCGCGCCCTCAAGCACCAGATCTTCGCACTCGGCAATGATCCAGCGCCTTCCGCCGACTGCCCGGGGCACCTGCCATCCGGCGACAAAGGCCTGATGCTCCGAGGCGAAGCCCTGACTCGACCGGGCGAACATGCCCTGGGCGTCGCTCACGAGCGCGTGCAGAACGCCTGGCGTGCGGAGCGCCAGCTGGTCCGCCGGCATGTGGGCCAGCGACTGGCGCACGGCTCTTTCCAGCAGATCCGTGCGCGTCTGCCGACGCATGATTTCGCCGATCAGTTCGATGACGTGCGGGTTTTCGACGAACAGCCGCGACAGGACCCCGACCATTGAGGTGGGCAGTCGGGCCGAGGCGCTATGCGAACTGATCGGCCATTTGGGGTTCACGGCCACACCCGCCACGACCCGATCGGGGTGGCGGCTGGCGTAGATCAGGCCGGTCGGCGTGGCGGAGTCGCGCAACAGCAGCTTGGCCCGGTCGATCCGCAGGGCGTCCAGCACCCGCGCCATGTCGTCAGCGCCCTCCTCCAGATAGGGGGCGACGGCCACGTCGGTCAGGCCATAGCCCGGCCGCTGCGGCACCAGCGGACGATAGCCCCTGGCGTGCAGGGCGACGACCATGGCCGGAGGCAGGCGCCGGCCCGTCGCTGCGCCGTGCATGACGATCACCGGCTTGCCGCTGCGGGGGCCGTAGTCGGTGACCGCGATGCGACGTTCGCCTGCGGCGATGACTCTTAGCCGGCCGTTCGGATCAGCAGGCTCAAGCACCGTTTCGGCGCCGCCGGAGAGCGCGGCCAGGCCGCTGGTTTCGGCCGCCAGACGCACGAGATCTCTGGCCTTGTTGACGCCGGTCTTGGCGAAGACAGCCTTGAGCTGGCCACGCACGGTCGCGTCCTTGACGCCCAGGGCCTCGGCGACTTCCCGGGCGGTCATGCCCTGGGCGAAGCGGGCGGCGGCCCGGGCTTCGGCGGCCGTGGCGCCGAAATTCGAGGCCAGGACCTCCTCGATCGCCAGCGGCGCGGCATGATCGCCGCACATCAGGTCCATCATCCGGCGCACGAGGTCGGGGGAGCGTCGGGCTCCAGCCTTCTTCATCGCCTTCCTGAGCGCCTCGCGAGCGGTTTCGCGACCCACGCCGATGCGTTGGGCGGCGGCTTCCAGATTGGGGGCGTCGAGCATGGCTTCCGCCAACCGCGCCTCCAGGGGCGTCAGGCCGAAAGCGTCCGCCGCCCGGGCGGCCAGGTCACCGGCCCGGGACGGCGCGAAGCAGAGCAGGGCAATCCGCCGGCTGGGTCCGGCCAGGGCCAGGCGACACTCCGGCGGCAGGGGCCAGCCGGCGGCGGCCTCTTTCGCCCCGGCGCAGGCCGCCACGACGGCGCCATCGACCGCTTCGACCAGCCCGGACGCCTGGGTGTCGCGCAGCGCCAGGCGAATCAGGCGTCGAAAGGCCAGCAGATCCGGCTCGTCCCCGAACCACTTGGAGAACAGCTTGTCCGCGAGCACCAGCTCGCCATTGGATTCGACGATCGCCACGCCGATCGCCGATCGCGGGGCGACGTTGGCCGATCCCTGGGCGGTGGCGAACTGCGCCGCCTCAGTCAGGGCTTCGGTCAGGGCGACGGGATCATGGTCCAGCGCCGAGGCGAGCGCCGCCCAATCATCGACGATGGCGTCCGAGGGTCGCCCCTGCGCCAGCCGTTCCCGGAGAATGGCCGGGAAGCCGTACTCAACTCGCTTCAGCACTGTTCAACCTCCATCCGGGTCCCTCGACCGGATGCGCAACGACGATACCCCGTTTCGAGCCATAACGAACAGTGCTCGCCGAACAGGATAGTCCCCATCTCCTCTAACAGAATTTCTGCGTGGCGAGGGGTTCGAACAGGCGTTTAAACGAAGGATCATTTTTTCCGGAGCCACCCGTGTCCGCCGACGTCCTTTTCCAGCCCATTACGATCAAGTCCCTGACCCTGAAGAACCGCATTGTCATGGCGCCCATGACGCGGTCCTTTTCGCCGGACGGCGTGCCGACCGCCGAGGTCGCCGCCTACTACGAGCGCCGGGCGGCCAACGCGGTCGGGCTGATCGTCTCCGAGGGCACGGGCGTAGCCCGGCCCGCCTCGCTGAACGACCGCAACATCCCGCGCTTCCACGGCGACGCGGAACTGGCGGCCTGGAAGACGGTCATCGACGGCGTCCACGCGGCGGGCGGAGCCATGGCCCCGCAGCTCTGGCACGTCGGGGCGGTGCGGTCGCGCGATCCTCAATGGAGTCCCGCCGGCGGCTATGACAGCCCCTCGGGCTTCTCCAGTCCCGGCAAACAGTTCGGCGAGGCGATGAGCGACGAGGATGTCGCCGACGCCGTCGAGGCCTTTGGCAAGGCGGCCGGCGCGGCCAAGGCTCTGGGATTCGACTCGATCGAGCTGCACGGGGCCCACGGCTATCTGATCGACCAGTTCTTCTGGAACGGCGTCAACCTGCGCACCGACCACTGGGGCGGGGCGACGCTGCCGGAGCGCTCGCGCTTCGCCGCCGAAATCCTCAAGTCCGTGCGCCGCCATGTCGGTGAGGACTATCCGGTGATCATTCGGTTGTCGCAGTGGAAGCAGCAGGACTTCACCGCCAAGCTGGCCGCGACGCCGGCCGAGATGGAGGCCTGGCTTCAGCCGTTGGCCGACGCCGGCGCGGACGTGTTCCACTGCTCGCAACGCCGCTTCTGGGAGCCCGAGTTTGAGGGCAGCGACCTGAACTTCGCCGGCTGGGCCAAGAAGCTGACGGGCAAACCGACGATCACGGTCGGTTCGGTCGGCCTGTCGGGCGAATTCATCGCGGCCTATGGCGGTGAAGCCAGCCAGCCGGCGTCACTGGATGGCCTGCTCGAGCGCATGGACAAGGGCGAGTTCGACATGGTCGCCGTCGGCCGCGCCCTGCTGCAGGACCCCGAGTGGGTCGTGAAGGTCCGTGAGGGCCGCACCAGCGAACTGCAGAGCTTCGAACGTTCGGCGATGGGTGTGTTGTTCTAGCGCGCCGACAGGGACAGACACCGCGGGTGTCTGTCCCTATAGTTTCCCCATGCTGACCGAGATTGATCGTATCCTGCTGGCCACGCCTGACGCGGTGGGCTCGGCCATGCCTTGGCGCGACCTGCTGGGAGCGGAGTTTGTCGGCCGCGACCGTCTCGACAGCCTGGGCGCCCAGCGCATGACGCTGCGGGTCGGGACAACCGACATCGAGTTCCTCGAGCCCGACGGAACCGGCGTGGTCGCCGATGAACTGGCGCGGCGCGGCCGGGCGCATCTGTTTGCGGCGGGCGCGCAGAGCGAGGACGCCGCCGGGGTCGCGCGGCATGCGGCAGCCAGCGGCGCGACGGTCGTGGACGACGATGATCGGCACTATGTCCAGATCGGGATTGAGGGTGCGCCGATCCGCTTTGTGGTCTCGTCGGCCGAGGCGCGGATGCCCGCCGGAAACCTCGACTTCCTGTACGAGGCCACGGTGCTGGCCGCCGACCAGGCCGCGGCGGTCGAGCAGATCGCCCGGACCTTCAATCTCGACCGATCGGCGTTCACGACGATTACGTCCGAGGCCTTTGGCTACACCGGCGTGCTGACGCTGTTCCATCCCGAGCAATTGCACCGGTTTGAGGTCATCACCCCAATCGACATGGACAAGACCATGGGCCGCTATTACCGGCGCGAGGGGGCCAGCTATTACATGGCCTTCGCCGAGAGCCGCGCCATGCCGCTGATCGAACAGCTGGCCGGCGACGCGGGAGCGGGCATCACCCTCGACCGGCCGGATGATCGCGACCTGGCCCTGACCGCCGACCAGCTGTGGCTGCATCCGGCGACGTTGGGCGGGATGATGCTGGGCGTATCGCGGCCGACCATGGCCTGGCGCTGGTCGGGCAAACCGGAGCGGGTCGAGCCGGTCTAGGCTCCGGACTCAATCGGCATCCACCAAGTGACTGCGGCGGCGAGAAGGACGGCGGACAGGAAGTTGTCTGCTCGCTTGTCGTAGCGCGTGGCGATCCGGCGGAAGTCCTTTAGCCGGCAGAACATTCGCTCGATGGCGTTGCGGCTGCGGTAGGCGACCGGATCGTATGAGTGCGGATGTTTGCGAGTTGGGTTCGGCGGGATGACCGGTTCGCAGCCACGTTCGACAAGCCAATCGCGTAGCTTTTTTGCGTCATAGGCCCGATCCGCCAGAAGCTTTCGGGGGGTTGGCACGAGCTTGAGGACCGCACCGGCCCCAACCAGGTCGTGGGTATTACCTGCGGTCAGGATCAGAGCTCTGGGTCGGCCCAGATCGTCGGTCAGGGCGTGGATTTTGGTTGTCCGCCCACCGCGAGAGGCTCCGATCGCATTGTCGAAGGCCCCCCTTTTGCGCCGGCTGCGGAGCGGTGCGCCTTGACGTAAGTGGCGTCGATGGCGCCGGTCACGACGTCGCTCTTACCTGTCAGGGCGTAGAATATCCCGCTCCAGACCCCCTGGCGGCTCCAGCGATTGAAGCGGTTGTAGACCGTCGTGTACGGCCCGTACTCCGGCGGACAATCGCGCCAGCGAGCGCCCGACCGGAGCATGTGCACGATGCCGCTGATGACGCGTCGGTCATCCACACGCCGAGCGCCACTTCGTCCACTCGGAAGGTGCGGCTTGATCGCCGACCACTCCGCGTCCGAGAGCCAATAAATCTGCTTGAGCTTCGCCATCCGGGATCCTCCCGGATTCTTGGAATCAGCCTTCGCCCTTTCGCGCAAGCTGATTGAGTACGAAGCCTAGGCCGCTTCGGGCAGGATTGCGGGCTGGACCAGGTGCGTGATCGACAGGCTCAAGCCCACCGGCGTCGACACGGTCTCGAGCTCGGCGCCGAGCTGCTTGACCAGCGCCTTGATGATCGCCGTGCCAAGTCCACCGACAGCCGGCAGCCCGTCTTCATCGGACTTGCCGACACCATTGTCTGAAATGGTCAGGGTCCAGTCGTCCCCGGCGCTGACGTAGCGAACCTGGACCAGAGCGTCCGACGGCGGCATCGGAAAGGCGTATTTCAGCGCGTTGATCACCAGTTCGGTGACGATCAGGCCGATGCTGACGGCCTGGGCGGAGGCCAGCTGGCCGTCGTCGGCCACCACCTCCAGCGTCACATGCTCGGCCTCGCCGATCATCGACGAGGACAGGCTGGCGCAGAGCTTGGTCAGGTAGGCGCCGACGGGAATGGCTTCAATGCCCTCCGAAGCGTGCAGGTGCGACTGCACTGCGGCCACGGACATCACCCGCTGGTGGGCGTCGCGCAGATGCAGGCGGGTCTCGTCCGAGATCACGCCGCGGGCCTTCATCAGGAGGATGCTGGCGATGATCTGCAGGCTGTTGTTGACCCGATGCTCCATTTCCTGAAGCAGAACCTGCTTCTGGCCAACCAGGAGTTCCGTGCGTTCGAGCAGTTCGGCCTTCTCCCGTTCGATCAGGCGGCGGGCTGTGATGTCGGTGAAGGCCAGCAGGATCGTGGTGTCCTGGCTGGTTTCGTAGATCACCTTGCGCGCATTCAGCAGCATCGTCCGTTGGCCGAGCCCGGGAAAGTCGTGTTCGACCTCGAAGTCGTCCATAGCCGCGCGCTCGGGAATGATGGTTTCGAGCAGGACGCGAAGGGCCGGAATATCCCACTGGCCGTCGCCGAGCGCGTAGAGCAGGCAGCCTTGCGTGTGTTCCACCTCGACCTGGAACGTGTCGTAGAAAGACCGGCTGGCCGCCATCACGCGCAACTCTGCATCCAGCACCAGGAATGGCTCATGGATGGTGTTGACGATGGCCTGGGCCAGTGTCTGGGCGTCCGCGATCTTCTTGAGGGGATTGTCCATCGTCCGGGTGCCGTCAGGGTCCTGAACGCAAGCAGATCTCGCGGTCGGCCGCCGAAGCAGGCCGTCCGGTCAACCGTAGCCTGTTTGTCAATGTCTGTCGCGCCTCGCGGACCTTCAGGCAGCTAGCCCTGGGCAGGGCTCGCAAGGACGTGGTCCGCAAACAGCGTAGCCAGGGCGTCCGCGTGCGAGTGGTAGAGCAGCAGTCCGGCGTCCGGCAGCACGCTGAAGCTGGCGTCAGGCAGGCTTGCGAAGGCCGTTTCGACGCCGGGCAGGGCAAGCGGTTCACACTCCACCACCAGCCAGCGCGCGGCGCCCGCCAAAGTCGGCAAGCGCCAGCCCCGCGCATAGATGCCCTGTTCCTGGGCGAAGCCGTGACTGGATCGGGCGGCCATGGCCTGGATGTCGCGGACCATGCTGGTCAGGACGCCGGGTCGCTCGAGAGCGTCGCGGTCGGCCGCGACATGGTCTGCCGCGCGGCGGACAATCCGGGCCAGCAGGTCAGTGCGCGTCTGGCGGCGCATCATCTCGCCAAATACGGCCACCAGTTCCGGACGGGCGACGAAGGCGCGGGTGACCGATCCCATCACGGTCTCGGGACTGCGCACGGCCGCGCCCGGCCAGCGGGGATTGGCCAGCACGCCCGCCGTGATCCGCCCCGGGTGTCGGGCGGCAAAGGCCAGCGCGGCCGCTACGCCGTCGTCCCGGACCAGCAGGGTCGTCTTACGCAGACGCAGGGCGTCGAGGATCGCGGCCATGTCGTCGCCGGCTGTGCCGGCGTAGTCCTCTGCGGCCAGATCGGTCAGGCCGAAACCCGGGCGCTGGGGTACGATGGGCCGGAACCCGCGCCGGTGCAGGGCCGCGACCATCGCCGGGGGCAGGGTGCGGCCAGTGATGGTGCCGTGGGTGACCAGAACCGGCTTGCCGCCGCGCGGACCGTAGTCCCAGAACGCGACCCGCCCTCCGTCCGGGCGCAAGGCCAGTCGCAGTCGCCCGGCCAGACCCTCCACCTCGGCGATCGTCTCGGACGTGCGGGCCATGGAGTCGAGCACGCCCGCCTCGGCCGCCAGGCGCACGAAATCCTTGGCCTTGCTGACCCCGGCCTTGGCGTAGACCGCCTTGAGCTGTCCGCGCACGGTGCTCTCGGCGGTGCCCGTGGCCTCGGCGGCCTCCCTGGCCGAGTGGCCGCGCGCGAACAGGGCGGCGGCGCGCGCCTCGGCCGGCGTGGCGCCGAAGGTGGCCACAAACACCTCGGCCAGATCAGCGGGCTCGGGCTGGTCGCCGCACATCATGTCGAGCATCAGCCGCACCAGATCGGACGAGCGCCGGGCGCCGGCTTTTCGCTGGGCGCTGCGGATGGCGTCGCGGGCCGTTTCGCGGCCCACGCCCACGCGGTCGGCGGCCGCGTTCAGCCCCGGCGCATCGAGCAGCGCTTCGGCAAGACGCGATTCCAGCGGCGTAAGGCCGAAAGCCTCCGCGGCCCGCGCCGCCAGATCGCTGACCCGCGAAGGCGCGAACCCCAGCAGCGCCATGCGCCGCGGGTCCTCGGCCAGGAGATCGCGCGCCGGGGCGGGCAGGGGCCAGCGCAGCGCCAGGCGGGCGTCGGCCGCGCAACCGGCGATGACCGCGCCGTCGGCGGCTTCCAGCAGCCCCGAGGCCTGTCCCGCCTTTCCCGCCAGACGCAGCAGGCGGCGCCGGGTGTCGTCGTGTTCGTCCTCGCCGAACCAGGCGTGGAAGGCGGCGTCGGCCCAGAGAGTCTGGCCCCGGACGCCGATGATGGCCACGCCGAGCGCCTGGCCCGGGATCAGGGTGAACAGGGACTCGGAGAGATCGAGGCGGGCCGCGTCCTCGAGCACTGCGGCCAGGGCTTCCGGCTCCCGGATCGCCGAGGCTTCGAGGGCCTGGAAATGCTCCAGCACCGCCTCTGCGGGGCGTGCGTCAGCCAGACGGCTGCGCAGCGCTTCCGACAGCGGATACTCAGTCTTCTTGAGCACGGGTCCGACGCCTCCACCCCGGCGCGAAGCCGGACGTCAAGCTCGATCCTAGAGTGCGTTCCGATAAGTGGGAACCGGTTATCGGGCCAAACGCGCGACAGGCGAAAAGCCGGAGCAAGGCGATTTGAGTCCATCAAATCGCCCTGCTCCAGAGGAATTCTCGTCGTCAGGAAGCGGTGTCGGCGTCCGTCAATTCGAGCACAACGCGCGAGCCGGACGGGCCTGACGTGACAATCAGCAGCGCGCCGAGCCGCGCGGCGCGGTAGCGCATGTTGGCCAGACCCCGGCCGCCCGGGACAGACGCCGGATCGAAACCGCCGCCGTTGTCTTCCAGCGAAAGCAGAACCCGCCCGCCCTCGCGACGAAGGATCACCTCGATGCGGGTCGGTCGGCCGTGCTTCAGGGCGTTGGTGCAGGCCTCCTGCAGGATGCGGTAGATCTGCAGCGTCCGGTCGGGTCCGACGCCTGCGGACTCGCCGACGTCGCCGATTTGCCAGACCAGCACGGCGCCGGCGGCTTCGCAGCGGGGCTCGATGCGCGCGCGGAAGGCGCCGAGCGCCGTAGCCAGGGTTCCGTCACCCTGTTCCAGCGAGCCGACCACCAGCCGCAGGTCATCGAGGCTTTCCTCCAACCCCTCCACCAGGGCGGCGCCGGTCAGACGGTTGGCCCGCGCCCGCATCACCAGGCCAAGCAGCTGGCCGCCGATGCCGTCGTGCATGTCGCGCATGATGCGCGCGCGCTCTTCCAGCAACAGGCTCTCGCGCTCGCTGCGGCGGAGGTCCTGCAGACCTGCGAGGATTTCCTGCTCACGCTCGCCGACAAGGCGGTTGAGCTTGTCGGCCGTGGCGGTGGCCGCCTCGAACACGCCCCGCGCCCGCACCGCCAGCGACACCAGCAACGCCAGCGGGAAGAAGGTCACGGCCGAGCTGAGGAAGATGCCGTAGCTCTTGAAGAACCGGACCGTGACAATGTCCGCCACGGCCGCGAGAAGGACGAAGATGAAGGCCGAAGCGGCGATCGGGTCCACCAGCCCCCCGCGCAGGCTGAAGGCGATGATCCGGGTCAGGCAAAAGGCCATCACCAGCAGCCCCAGCAGGCCTATGACCCTGTCGAGGTCCTGCAGGCCCATGGCCGGGTCGTACTGCAGCCGGGCCACAATGACGGCGCAGCCCAGCGCGATCGCGAGGATCGAGGCGACGGCCAGGCGTCCGCGTGCGACGGCCGTCCAGGGGTCGAGGATCATCTGCACCGGCGTCCGGGCGGGCCTGGCCCCGGGAGCGGCGAACACCGAGGTCCATTCGATGAAGAACCAGACCAGGAAGATCAGCGTGGCCAGGAAGGCGGCCATGTAGAGGCCGGCATTGGCCAGCGGGCCCCAGGGCGGATCCGTGACCAACAGGCCGACATGCTGGCCCGTCCAGCCGACGCCGAGGCCGGCCAGCGACAGCAGCAGTCCCCGCGCCCCGAACAGGGGTGCGGCGCAGAGACAGAAGGCCGCCACAAAGGCGCCGATGACCGCGTTGGCCAGCGGCAGGTCCGACCGCAGCAGTCTCAGGGCCAGCCAGGAGGGGTAGAGGTCGGCATAGGCCCCGATATGAAAGGGCCGGAGATGCCCAAACCCGATGGTGCGGGAGACGACGAGATCGATGCGGGCGCCCGGATGCGCGTAGGCCGCCGGGATTCTGAGGAGCTGGGGCCGGCGGCTGGTTACGGTCCGATCCGGGTCACCCTGGCCGGCGACCAGGGCTCCATCGATGTAGAGCGCGACAGTGTCATGCGCGCTTGGCACCAGCAGGGCAGGGGCGGTCAGTGCCGCGTCATCCGCGGTCAGACGAGTGCGAAAGACCAGCGGGGTGGTTGCGCAGCAGCGACCAAGGGGCAGGGACACTGCTTCGAAGGCGCTGTCGGGAAGACCGACGGGATCGCGCCGTCCGGCGTCGGCCATGCCCGCCGACGCGACGAAGCGGCCCGGCGCCGCCTCCGCCACCCTGTTGACCAGCAACAGGCCGCCGCTGAGCAGAACCTGCAGAAAGATGATCACGGCGGCGATGCCCCGGGCCATCGGGCGCGGGGGCGAGGACTCGGTCACGGTCATGCGGCGGGTCGCCGGCGTCTAAGGGGCAAGAGCGACTATTCCTTCAGCCGGATCAGCCCGGCCTGCACCGCTTCGAAGACGGCCTCGCTTCGGGAGCTGACCGCCAGCTTGCGATAGATCGACTTGACGTGATCGCCGACGGTATTGGGCGAGATGCCCTGCAGGCGGGCGACCTCCTTGTAGCGGAAGCCCTTGGCCAGGTCGGTCAGGACCGCGACTTCCTTGGGCGAAAGGGACGGACCGGTCGTTCCGGTGGGAGCGGCTTCACGGCCGCGCATGCGCGCCAGGATGTGGCCCGCGACCGAGGGGCTGATCGGCGCGCCGCCGTCGAGCACCGAGCGGATGGCGTTGGCGGCTTCCGCGGGTTCCGCACCCTTGAGCAGATAGCCGTCCGCGCCGGCCTCGATCGACTGCACCACACTGCGGGCGTCGCCGAAAACGCTGATGACGATGATGCGGATGCCTGCGTTGCGGGCGCTGGTCTCGCGGATCAGGTCGATGCCGCTGCCGTCGGACAGGGCGAGATCGATCAGCAGGACATCGATATCCCGGGTCAGCAGAACCCGCCCGCGCTCAAGCCCGTCGGCGACGCCAATGACTTCCAGATCCGGCGCAAGGCCGACGATAAGCGCCAGTTCCTCGCGGAGAACGGGATCGTCCTCGATGATGGCCACCCGGGCAGGTGGTTTCGGCAGCGTCACCCTGGCGCTCTCCTGACCCGGAACCGTGACGGCCGCCAACCGCTCGGGGGAACGGCGGCGACCGTCACATCCGTCGACGGCAGACTAGAACCATTCTTGCCTGACCGCGCGAATTCTTGCGGTCATGCCATCGTGGCGTCGGCAGACGGGCAGGGTCGGCCGGGTCCGTCGGCGACGCAATCACATGAACAGGGGAGGGAGCGGAACAGGGCGGTCGGCGGGCCGTTTGTCCTGTGTAACTTCAGACAGGTGATCCCATGACCGACAACATCGCGAAAAATGACGGCTCACAACCCGGCGTGATGGGCGACGGCACCGAGGAGCAGAACCTCGGTCAGAAGGGACATCCGGAAGCCCGGATCACCGAAGCCGAGGTCAAGGACGCCTTTGGCAAGGCCAAGGCCGAAAACGATGCGGCCAGGCCGGCCGGTAAAGCCTGAGTGATCGGGGACATGCACCGGCGATGCCGGAGCATGTCCCCTTTGGGCTGGCGCCGGGAAGCGCTTGCTCTACCCTGCCGGGGCGATACCCGGAGTGGCCGCCCATGACCGACAAGCCCGACGACCCGCCGGCGGACGAAACGCCGATCCAGAAGGCCCTGCGGCTTAAACAGGCGGCCATCGCCGCCCGTCCGAATGCCCCGCGCGGGGGGCGTTTCCAACGCGAGCAGGCCGCCGCCCAGCACTCGTCGTCGAAGTCGAAGCCCTGGATGTCGCGCTAGCGACCCCGGGGTCCGCCCCACAGCCTGTCCCCACCGACCCGAATATCTGATAACATTGAAATCTGAAGCGGGACGGGAGGACGTCATGCGCTTGCAGATGATCGGTTTGGCCATCGCGGCCCTGTTGCTGGCGGCAGGTCCTGTCCGTGCGGCGCCGCCGGACGAGGCCTTTTCCCAGGCGCATGTGGCCTTCATGGAAGCCAGGGTGTCAGAGCTGCTGGCGCCCTATGCGAAGACCGGCGGCCCGAGCGACGCTCAGTACACCTCTGCCTGGTGCAAGGCCGCCTACGCCTGGAAGCTGGCCAATCCGGGCGGTGAAGCCAGGCTCACGCTCAAGGTCCTGCTCAATTTCCGGCGACTCCAATGGATTTGCGGCCAGAAACTGAACCGCGCGCCGCCGCTGCCCGGTGAACAGCTGGTCAAGCCGCCTCCGACCACTCCAGTCCCACCCCCGCCGGGTCAGGCCAACAGCGAGGGCGGCAATGAGGCCGTCATCGATTTCATGCGCTGGCACCCGGAGGAGTTCACTGACGCGCCGACCGAAACCCAATACATCGAGCGGCGCGTCTTCTGGTGGGAGTGGATGGGCGGCGGTCCTGAGGGTGAGGCCGCGCGGATCGCCAGGGCCCGCGCCGAATGGGCGGCGATGCACCCGAACGCGCCCAGGGATTTCGACGGGACGCTCGGCACGGACATGGGCCCGGGTCAGGGGGCGGGCGCTTACTATCGCGACGGGGGGCCGAACTCCTACCCGGTTGAGTTCGACGAGCTGACACCGGAACAGCAGCGCGCGCTGGCGGACTGGGAGCGGCGTACCCCCGACGGTAGTGTCGCTCCCCTGGCGCCCTCAGCCTGTCGCGCCGCCGCGGACCCCCTTGTGGTTGGG
>JBKJII010000379.1:0-1369 GCA_046598505.1 Caulobacter sp.
AGACCGGCGAGACGATCGCGTCGGCCAGGGGACCTGTGCGGGCGAGGGTGTCGAGGATGCGCAGGCTGTCGACCATGACCCGCACATCGTTCGGCGTGGCCAGATAGTTTCGGTGAATGATCGGCGGTGCTTCAGGGTCGGCCGAGCGGATCTTGATCTGTCCACGGCTCTCGGGCCGGCAGGGGCTGGCGTTCATGGTCATGCCGCTGAAGCTGTGCGGATGGAGCGCCTTCGGGATGCCGTCAGGCGCGGCGCCGAAGCTCAGCGGATAGAAATAGAGCTGGGTGTCTGGCCGGGTTTCCTCGGGTCGGGTTCGTACAAAGGCGCCGCCCTGATTGATGCCGAAGCTCAGCGGTCCGGTCCGCGTCAGGACGTACTGAATGCCCGCCAGGATCTGCTTGGGAAAGGTGTTGATGCGGTCGTTCAGGGTCGGCAGTCGCATCCGGTAGGAGAAGCCGGTGAACACGTGGTCCTGCAGGTTCTCGCCGACCGCCGGGCTGTCAGCCACGACCTCGATGCCATGCAGCCGCAGCAAGGCGCCGGGGCCGACGCCAGACAGTTGCAGGAGCTGGGGCGAGTTGACCGAGCCAGCGGCGACCAGCACTTCGCGGCGGCATCGCGCGGTCAGGATCTGGCCCTTGCGGCGGTACTCGACCCCGACGGCGCGCTTGCCGTCGAAGACAATCTTGTTGGCCTGAGCGTGGGTGACGACCGTGAGGTTGCGGCGGCCCATCACCGGATCGAGGAAGGCCCTGGCGGCATTGGTCCGCTGACCGTCCCGGATGCTGAACTGGTAGAGGCCGACGCCTTCCTGGACCGGACCGTTGAAATCCGGATTAGCCGGGTAGCCGAGCGCTTTGGCGCTTTCCAGCGCCAGGTCCACGACACGGGACTGTCGTCCCTTGATGCTGGAAATCTTCCATGGGCCGCTGTCACTGTGCAGCGTGGACGCGCCCAGATCGTTGTCTTCGGACTTGCGGAAATAGGGCAGGACGTCGTCGAAACCCCAGCCGGTGTTGCCAAGAGCCGCCCAGTCGTCGAAGTCCTCCCGCTGGCCGCGGATGTAGACCATGCCGTTGATCGAGCTGGAGCCGCCAAGGACGCGTCCCCGCGGCCAGTAGTCCGGCCGCCCGCCCATCTGCTGGTCAGGCTCGGCGAGATAGCGCCAGTTGACCTTGGGGTCGTAGAACACATGCCCCAGCCCGGCCGGCATGTTGATCATCAGCCGTTTGTGCGAACCGCCGGCCTCGAGCAGCAGGACGCGATGCTTGCCGTTGGCCGTCAGGCGGTTGGCCAACACGCACCCGGCCGATCCCGCGCCCACAATGATGAAATCAAACTCGTCTGACATGGGAGCGGTTCTTCAGGT
>JBKJII010000057.1:0-3730 GCA_046598505.1 Caulobacter sp.
TGGGCCTGACGCCGCTCGATACGGCCGGCCGCCGCCGCTACGGCATTGCGACCGACGTGCAAGGTGTCTTGATCGACAGCCTGCGCGCCGACTCCGACGCCGCCGAACGCGGCATCGCCGTGGGCAACGTGATCACCTCGGTCAACCTGAAAGCCGTGCGCACGCCGGCCGACGTGGCCGCCGCCGTGGACGCCGCCAGGAAGGCGGGCCGTCCGACGATCCTGTTGTCGGTGATGTTCAAGGGCAACCTGGCGTCTGTTCCCGTCAAGGTGAACTGACCGGCCTCTTCGATCCCTCCGGGTCCGGCGCAGAGCGTGTCGGGCCCGAAGGCTTTCGACGCCAATTCCCGCGCGCGAAACAGGCAACGCGACGCATTACACTATCGTATGTTGAGGTCGTCTCGGAGGACGGAGTAGTTTCCTCCCTGTCGGTGGATTCTCTGCGCCGACCAGGCGGGGCATACGATGCGAATTCTGATCATTGAGGACGACCTCGAAGCGGCGGAAGCGATGTCGCGCGGTCTGTCCGAAGCCGGCTACGACTGCACTCACGCACCCGACGGCGCGGCCGGTCTGATCGAGGCCCAGAAGCGCAGCTTCGACGTGCTGATTGTCGATCGCATGATGCCCAGGATGAACGGCGTGCAGGTCGTCGAGACCATCCGCCGCGAAGGCGACGCGACACCGGTGTTGTTCCTGTCCGCGCTGGGCGAGGTCGCCGACCGGGTCGACGGCCTGAAAGCCGGCGCTGACGACTATCTGGTCAAGCCCTACGCCTTCCCCGAGTTGATCGCCCGCGTCGAGGCCCTGTCCCGCCGGCGCGAGACCGGGGCAGTCGCAACCACCCTGAAGGTGGGCGACCTTGAGATGAACCTGATTTCCCGCACCGTGCACCGCGGGACGACAGAGATCGACCTGCAGCCGCGCGAGTTCCAGCTGCTGGAATTCATGATGCGCCACGCCGGCCAGTCCGTGACCCGCACCATGCTGCTGGAGAAGGTCTGGGAGTATCACTTCGACCCCCAGACCAACGTCATCGACGTGCACATCTCCCGGCTGCGCTCGAAGATCGACAAGGGCTTCGACCGCCAGATGCTGCAGACCGTGCGCGGCGCCGGCTACCGGCTCGATCCGTAAGAGGTCGGCGCCAGACTCATGCGCCTGCCCCGGATATTCCGCACCACGCCGTTCCGGCTGACGTTGCTGTTCCTGGCCATGTTCGCGGCCGCGGCGGCGGCGTTCCTGGCCTATGCCTACCTGGCGACGGCCGGCGAGGTCACCCGCCGGGCCGATGACGAGATCCGGCGCGAGATGAACTCGCTGGAGGCTATCTACCGGCGGGGCGGATCGTCGGGCCTGAACCAGGCCCTGATCGAACGGGCCGTCGGCGAGCGGCCGTTCCTCTATCTGCTGCTCGACAAGCAGGGCCACAAGATCACCGGCTCGATCGAGGAGTCGCCGATCGGCGAGACCGAAGAGCCCGGCGAGAACTGGACGACCTTCCAGGTCACCGACACAGACATGAACGGCGGTGAGGTCAAGCGGCCCGCGCGCGGTCTGCAGGAGCGACTCGACGGTGGCGAGATGCTGTTCGTCGGCGCCGATGTGGGCGAGTCCGAGGGCTTCGTGACCGGCATCGTGCGCGCGCTGTGGGGCGCCGGTGCGCTGGTGATCCTGCTGGGTCTGGCCGGCGGGGTGCTGGTCAGCCGCAATGTCAGCCGGCATATGGCCGGGCTGAACGACACCATCTCCGCCGTCCGCGCAGGCGACATCAAGGCCCGCGCCCGGGTGCGCGGCGCCCGCGACGAGTACGATGAACTGGCCGGCGGCCTGAACGAGATGCTCGACCGGCTGGAACGGTCGATGGGCGGTCTGCGCCACGCCGGTGACGCCATCGCCCATGACCTGCGCTCGCCCCTGACCCGGTTGCGCGCGCGCATGGAGGCCGCCCTGATCGAGGTCGAGGCCGGCAAGGGCGATCCGAAACAGGCGTTGATCCAGGCGCTCGACGACGCCGACAATGTGCTGACCACCTTCAACGCCGTGCTGGCCATCGCCCGGCTGCAGGCGGCCGGCAGCGCGCCGGACCAGACCCTGTTCGATCCCGGCCAGCTGGCCGCCGACATGGCCGAGCTCTACGAGCCGCTGTGCGAGGACAAGGGCATCGACTTCAAGGCCGAGCTGATCCCGCAGCTGACGGTCAAGGCGGCGCGGCCAATCCTCGCCCAGGCGCTGGCCAACGTCATCGACAACGCCATCAAGTATACGCCGTCGGGTGGGGCCGTGATGATCCGCGTGCGCCGCCGCTCGTCCGGCGAAATCGAGTTCTCCGTCACCGACAATGGTCCGGGCGTGCCGATGGAGGACCGCAGCCGCGTGGTCCAGCGATTTGTGCGACTCGAGAACAGCCGCAGTGAGCCGGGGTCAGGCCTCGGCCTGTCGCTGGTCGCCGCCGTGGCCGAGGCGCATGGCGGGCGGCTGGAGCTGGACGAGGGACCCGGCGAGTACGACGGCTTCGGGCCGGGGTTGCGCGTGGCAATTGTGCTGCCTAGAGTTGAATAGACTCGGTGCTCACTTCTAAATCGTATATACAAAATGGCAATCGTGTTCGATCCTGCGAAGGATGAACTTAATCTGCTCAAGCACGGCGTCTCGCTGGCGCGGGCAGTCGATTTTGAGGCCGTGGTGTTCGTCCCCGACCGACGGCGAGACTATGGCGAAGCGCGGTTGCGAGCCTTCGGTCTCCTGGACGAGGGACCCTGCTGTAGGGTGTTCACGATGCGCGGCGGAGATTTCAGGGTCTTCAGCCTAGGAAGGGCCCACTGGAAGGAATACAGACGCCATGTCCCGGAAAGATGAGCCAGAGGTCGTGTTCGATGATGAAAATCCCGAATGGACCGAAGAAGACTTTGCGAATGCGCTTGGTCCGGAGCATTTGCCGCTAGAGGTCCTGGCGCATCTCCCCAGGACCCTCGCCCGGGTTCGGGGGCTGCAAAAGGCGCAGACCAAGCGGCCGGTTTCGTTACGGCTGAGTGCTGACGTGGTCGATCATTTTCGGGCCGGCGGCCCAGGATGGCAGACCCGGATCGATCAGGCGCTCAAGGATGTTATCGCCCGAAAGCTTGCCTGACAGGCGGCCTCGCCTGGCCGCTGGCGAGTGGCGGCGAAGGGGGGCAGTCTGGCGGGCATGACTCGCCTTGCCGACCGTCTGTCCCCCTGCGGCCCCATCCTTGACGCCAAGGCGGCGGAGCGCACCCGTGAGGTGCTGTTCGACAAGGCCGGCGGGGATGCGCTCACAGCGGCCTGGCCGGCGCTGGCGCCCGTGTTCGGAGCCTCGCCCTATCTGGCCGGACTGGCGCGGCGTCGGCCGGCGGCGTTGCGTGAGACGCTGGAAAGCGATCCCGAGGCGCGACTGGCCGGGATCCTTGAACGGACCCTGGAGCAGGCCGACGAGCCCGACGACGAGATCGGCCGCCGCGTGCTGCGGGAGCTGAAGGCCGACCTGCATCTGCTGACCGCCGTCGCCGACGTCGGCGGCGTCTGGGACCTGGACACGGTGACCGGCGCGCTGGCGCGGTTCGCCGACGCCGCCCTGCACGCCGCCGTGGCCATGACCGCCCGGGCGGAGATCGAGCGGGGGCGGCTGGTGGCCGTGGAGCCCGGCCCGGCCGGGCCGATTCCCGGACTGATGATCATCGCCCTGGGCAAGCACGGCGCGTTCGAGCTGAACT
>JBKJII010000073.1:0-5690 GCA_046598505.1 Caulobacter sp.
CTTGACGGTGCGGACTTCGCTGCCGACAGCCTCGACGATGCCTGCGCTCTCGTGGCCGAGAACGGCGGGAAGCGGATGGGGGTAGGAGCCTTCGACAAAGTGCAGGTCGGAGTGGCAGAGGCCGGCGGCGGCGGTGCGGATCAGCACCTCGTGCGGGCCGGGCTTGTTGATCGTCACGTTTTCGATCTGAAGCGGCTTGCCCACTTCGCGCAGCACTGCGGCCTTCATCGACGTCTCTCCCCTTGGATTGGTTGGCGGGACGTTATCGCCGTTCACCCCGTGAGCGAAAGCCTGCCGGTGGGGAATGCGGCAAGATTCTCGACGGATCGCGGCCCGTGGGATACCGATGTTTCGAGAAAACGGGAGTCAGGCCATGCGCGATCAAATCGACATCTCCAGACGCGGGCTGATCGGCCTTGGCCTGTCTGCGGCCGCGCTGGCGGAACCGGCCCTGGCGCAGGTCGCCTCCCCGTCGCTGACCGCCGGCTTCAAGGGCGTCGACTGTGGCAAGGGCGTCACCGCCTACAAGGGCATCCCCTACGCCAAACCGCCCGTCGGCCCGCTTCGCTTCGCCCCGCCGCAACGCCTGCCCCGGCCGGCCGGCAAGCAGGACTGGACGAAGTTCGGGCCCCCCGCGATCCAGAACCCCTCCCCGTCGTCGGTGCATCCGACCTCGGATCTGGGCAAGGCGCTGCAGACCATCTTTCCGACAGCGTCAGAAGTCGCGGCCCAGAGCGAGGACTGCCTCTATCTGAACGTCTGGACCAACGCCAAGCAGCCGGAGACCGGCCGGCCGGTGATGGTCTGGATGCATGGCGGCGGCTTCGCCTACGGCTCCGGCGCGTGGCCGATCTACGACGGTGCGAACCTAGCGGCCCAGGACGTGGTCATCGTGACCCTCAATCACCGCCTGAACGTCTTTGGCTATGCTGATCTGGCGGGGGTCGCGAACTCCGGCAACGCCGGCATGCTCGACATCGTCGTCGCCCTCGAGTGGGTGCGCGACAACATTTATCTGTTCGGTGGAGACCCCTGCAACGTCACCATTTTCGGGGAATCCGGCGGCGGGGCGAAGGTCAGCTACCTGCTGGCCATGAACAAGGCCCAGGGCCTGTTCCACCGCGCGATCATCGAGAGCGGCCCGGGTGTGAAGGCGGTGCCGAAAGACAAGGCGGCGGCCCTGAGCAAGGCGCTCTACGCGGAGCTCGGCATCGACGAGGGCGACGTTGTCTCCCTGCGCGAGGTCCCGGCCGCGAAGCTGGTCGCCGCCGCCGCCGCCGCCGAGGCCAAACAGCCGGGCATGGGCTTTGACCGCAGCGGCTTCTCGCCGGTCGCTGACGGCGTGCTCCTGCCGATCCAGCCCTGGGATCCCGCCGCCCCCGAAACGGCCCGCAGTATCCCGGTGATGATCGGCATCAACAAGGACGAGATGACCCTGTTCATGGCCTCGGCCCCCTGGTTCGGCAAGCTCACCGACGAGCAGCTGGAACAGATGGCCGCCGCCATCTACGGACCCAGGGCTCCGGGCGTGCTCAAGGCGCTGCGCAAGGACTTCCCGAACGACTCGCCGACCTACCTGGCCTGCCATCTGACGACCTACGGGCGGATGTTCGCCGGCTCGGTCCAGATCGCCGAACGCAAGGCCGCGCAGGGCGGCGCCAAAGCCTATATGTACCTGCTCGAATGGGAGACTCCCGTTGGCCCGTTCCGGTCGCCGCATACGCTGGAGATCCCGCTGGTGTTCGACAATGTCGACAAGGCCCGCGTGTTGGTCGGCGAAGGCCCCGCGCCGCAGGTGCTGGCCAAGCAGATGAGCGCCGCCTGGGTGACCTTCGCCCGCGCCGGTCACCCCAACTCGCCGCTGCTGCCCTACTGGCCTGCCTACGATGCGGAAAAGCGCTCGGTGATGATGTTCAATCTCGAGAGCCACGTGGTCAACGATCCCTTCAGCGCGACCCGGAAAGCGGTGACCTGAAGCCTGCGTGGTTCGAGACGCTCGCTTGGCGCTCGCTCCTCACCATGACGAAAAGGGGTGCGGTCCATCCTCGTCCGTCATCCTGAGGAGCGGACCTTCAGGTTCGCGTCTCGAACCACGCAAGCTGCTTTTGACAGCACCGTCACCACAGCCTAACGCCACGACATGACCAGCCGCGCCCTCTTCGTCACCCGCCTGTTCGAGGCCAGCCTTGCCGGCGACAAGGGCTTTGACGCCCTCAACGCCGATCTCGAGGACGCCTGCCGCATGCTGGCCGACGAGGACGCCGCCGGGCGGGCCTGGTGCAAGGCCAACGCCTATCCCGGCTATACCTCCTACGCCTCGCTCGACGATCTGCCGACGCGCGTCACGGCCTTCGGCGACCTGAAACGCAAGCTCGACAAACAGGCGGCCGCGTTCGCCGCCGAGGTCGCGTTCGACCTGAAAGGACGACGGCTGGTCATGGACAGCCTGTGGGTCAACGTCCTGAAGCCCGGCGGAACCCATACGGGCCACATCCACCCTCACAGCGTCATCAGCGGGACCTACTATGTCGCCACACCGCCGGGAGCCTCGGCCCTGAAGCTGGAAGATCCGCGCCTGCCGATGATGATGGCCGCGCCTGGCCGCACGAAGGAAGCGCCGGAGGACCTGCAGACTTTCGTCTACGTCACTCCGGCGCCCGGGACCGTGCTGCTGTGGGAGAGCTGGTTGCGGCACGAGGTGCCGGCCAACGGCGCGAAGAGCGACCGCATCTCCATCAGTTTCAACTACGCCTGGCGTTAGACAACGCCCGGCGGGTTGATCAGTAGGCCTCGCGCTTCTTGCGCTCGCGCGCGGCCAGACGCTGGGCGATGCCCAGGAAGGTCAGACCCATCCACGGGAAGACCGCCAGGGTCTGGGCCCGCTGAAGCAGGCCCGAGTTGGCCGGAGTCATGACGTTGAAGTTGCCCCAGTTCATCATGATGCCCAACAGGGCGATACCGCCGATGAAGCTGAGAATCAGCAGGGTCTTCACGCCCGACATGTCACTGCGGTCGGACAGACCCAGGAACATCAGCAGCGGCGCGGCCAGGACGGCCAGGCCGATGTTGTGCGCGTTATGCAGCGGGTCCGGCAGCGGATGCAGGCCGGCCATGATCAGCGCCGCGCCGCCGAGAGCGATCGCCACGAAGGCCAGCACCGGCATGATGATGCCCGAGCCCAGCCGGCGCATGCCGAGCAGCGCGCCGAGCCCGCCGAGAATGGCCAGACCGCCGGTCGCCATCAGGCCGTAATTGTAGATCTGATGCTGCGGCGAGGCGGCCGTGCCCAGGTCGCTGATCGGTGAGGTCATGTGGTTCAAGCCCGGCCAGGCCAGGCTCGCGGCGATCAGCACGCCGTAATAAACGAGCGGGACGAGGGCCCCGATCCGCAGCAGCAACGAGGCGAGCATCAAAGCCTCCCCCTTTTATTGTTTTTCCCGAACTGACGCTCGCAGGCCCTCGCCGCTACGTCAACGAGATGCCCGCAGGGGGTGAACCCTGCTCTCCTCTAGGCTTCAACCTCGCGTGCGCCCAGCAGTCGCAACAGGCGCGGCCAGACCTGGAAGAAGGACGACAGAAAGCCGACCACCGTCGCCACGGCCTGGAAGGCTGTCCAGATGGTGTCCATCAGCGGATTGGCGAACACCAGTCCCGCCAGACGGAAGAGCAGCTGGCTGATCTGGATGCGGAACTGGGCGTAGACTTCGGAATATTCGATCGACACATGACCGATCCAGGCCGCCGCGATGGCGCCGAGCACCGGACCCCAGAGCAGCGGCAGGAACAGCAGCAGCGCCAGGACGATGATCACCAACCGGGTGGCCACCGTCTCCCGGCCCGCGAGCAGGGCCATAACCATTGCCGCGAGCACAGCCAATGTCAGCCCGGCGAATTCCACCGGCAGCACCAGATCAGCGACCTTGACCAGTGGCATCTGCGCCAGCGCTCCGCCGGCGAGGATCGCCAGCAGCGCCAGCACGAAGCTGATCAGCCAGGCCGCGCCGTATTGGCCAAGCCGGGTCCGGACCAGAGCTGAATTGAACATCGCCGCCTCCCCCTACATCGACGCGGCGGCGTAGGAGACGCCGCCGTCGACCGCAATGGTGATCCCCACGCAGTAGTCGCCCGCCCGCGAGGCGAGATAGATGGCGGCCCCTTGCATGTCCTCGTCCGTGCCGATCCGGCGCGACGGGATGCGGGCGGCGACGGCCTCGGCCTGGTCGCGGGCCACGGTGTTCATCTCGGAGGCGAACGCCCCGGGCGCGATCGCGGTGACGACGATGTTGTCCTCGATCAGCCGCCCGGCCATGCGGCGGGTCAGGTGGATCAGGCCCGACTTGCTGGCCTGGTAACTGTAGGTCTCCTGCGGATTGGGCCGGATGCCGTCGATCGAGGCGATGTTGATCACCTTTGACGGCTTCTCATGGCTGGCCGCCGCGCGCAGGGCCGGCGCCAAAGCCTGGGTCAGGAAGAACGGCGACTTGAGGTTCAGGTTCATCACCTTGTCCCAGCCGGCCTCGGGGAAGCTGTCGAACTCGGCCAGCCAGGCGGCGCCGGCGTTGTTGACCAGGATGTCGAGGCTGGTCTCGTACTTGCCGTAGGCCTGGGCCAGCAGATTGCAGCCCTCCACCGTCGAAACGTCCTGCGGCAGGGAGATGCAGACCCCGCCCCCCGCCGACAGCTCCGCCGCCGTGGCGTCACAGGCGCCGGGCTTGCGCGAGGAGATGTAGACCCGCGCGCCGGCGGCGATGAACCCTGCGGCGATCATCTTGCCGATGCCGCGCGAACCGCCGGTGATCAGCGCCTTGCGGCCCTTGAGGGAGAAGAGGTCGGTGCTCATGGACTGTCCTGTTGTGAGGGGGCGCTACCAGCGCCGCTTGCCGGTGACCGTCTCGAAGAACAGGCGGAAATCGCCCATCAGGCTCCAGAGCGGGTATTTGAAGGTGGCGGGCGTGTTCTTCTCGAAGGAGAAATGACCGACCCAGGCGAAGCCGTAGCCGATCAGCGGCATGGCCGCGAACCACCAGCGGTTGCCGGTCACCAGTGCTGCGACGAAGGCGGCGATGACGAGACTGGTACCCACCACATGAATCCGCCGGCAGGTCCGGTTCGAATGCTCATGGATGTAGAAGGGGTAGAAGGCCTCGAAGCTGGCGTAGCGGCCGGTGGCGGGATCGATCTGGCTCATGGCCGGAAGGTGCGGCAGGCCCGCCGCCGTGGCAAGCCGCCCGTTCACCATGCTTCCGAACCGGCGGTTAAGCGCGCCGGGCGCAGACTGACCTTCCCGCGCAAGGAGACCGGCCCATGCAGGCCTTGCCCATCGCCGCCGCCGGCCTGCCTGACGCCGCCGCCCGCTTCGACGCCAGCGCCCGCCGCACGGCCGCCGCGCCGCTCGACGAGCTGGTCCGGGAAACGGTCGAGCGCATCGAGGCCAAGACCGCCTTCAAGGCCAACGCGGCCGTCATTCGCGCGGCCGACGCGATGACCGGGACCCTGCTGGACATGCTGGCCTGACTTCAAAATCTATCGTCATGGCCCGGACGAGCCTGGCCATGACGATAGAGCCGGGAAACCTTCAGTCCCGCGCCAGCTCCGCCGCCAGAGACTCCAGCATGCCGACGCTACCTGCCTCGCGGCCGGCGACATTGCCGTCGGGGGCAGGGAACTGGCGTCCAACCCCCGCGTTGCAG
>JBKJII010000158.1:0-2968 GCA_046598505.1 Caulobacter sp.
CCAGCGGCGACGGCGGCGTGCTGCCTCGCGGATTGCCGGTGGGTCGCGCCGTGAAGGGTCTCGACGGTCGCTGGCGCATCGTGCTGGACGCCGACGCCGACGCCATCGACTGGGTTCGCATCCTGAAGTTCAAGGACTACTCGCAGCTGGCCGATCAGCAGGCGCTGGCCCAGAGCCACCTGCCGCCGGTGATCACCGAGAACCCTGACGAGCGGATCATCGGTGGGCCCGCACCCGCCGCGCCGCCCGCGAAGGGTCCGACGCCGGCCGCCGCCGCCGCCGTGCCGCCGCTGAAGGCCGCCGCCACGCCGGTCAAGCCCGCGACCCCCGCGCCGAAGACCACGCCGCCGCCTGCCGCCCCGGCGCCGAAGGCCGCCGCCGCTCCGGCGAGGCCCGCGCAATGAGCTTCTCGGCCGCCCGGCCGCTGGATCCCTGGCGCTGGATCGGCGTGCCGGCGCTGCTGTGTATCGGGGCCACCATCCTGCTGGCCGCGCCGATCCAGCTGTTCGGCCTGCGCTTGCCCGAGCCGATCTTTCCGATGGTCTGTGCGTTCGGCTGGGCCGTGATCCGGCCCTCGATCCTGGCGCCTGTCACACTCCTGATCCTTGGCCTGTTCATGGATGTCTACTGGGGCGGGACGCTGGGTCTCTGGGCCGTGTCCCTGCTGTTGGCCTATGCCGTGACCCTGGCCATGCGCAACATGATGACCGGCCAGAGCCGGCCGATGATGTGGGCCTGGTATGCCGGCATGACCCTCGCGGCCATGGTCACCGGCTACCTGATCACCATGCTCGACGTGAAGTCCGCCCCGAGCATCGTCGCGGTGGTCTGGCAGTTCTTCGCCACCGCCATCCTCTATCCGTTCGCCCATCGCCTGATCGACCGCTTCGAAGACGCGGATGTGAGGTTCCGATGAGCGAACCGACAATCTTCTTCAGCGAGGTCAACGAGAAGCAGGGCGCGTTCACCCGGCGCGCGTTTCTCATGGGCGGCCTGACCGGCGCCGGCCTGCTGGCCCTGACCGGACGGCTGGTCCACCTGCAGCTCGTCGAGGCGCAGCGCTACCAGAAGCTCGCCCAGTCCAACCAGTTCAACTTCCGCCTCGTACCGCCGCCCCGCGGGCTGATCCTCGATCGCAACGGCGTCACGCTCGCGTCAAACCGACCCAACTTTCGCCTGCTGGTCGCGCGCGAGGCGGACATGGACGTCGAGAAGACCGTCGCCGACATCGCCACGCTGGTGACCCTCGATCCCAAGAAGCGTGAGCGGCTGGTCAGGGACATCAAGCGCGCGCCGAAGAAGGCGCCGGTCCAGGTCATGGAAGACATGAGCTGGGAGGAGTTCTCCCGCATCAACGTCCGGGCGCCGGAGCTGGCGGGCGTGACCGCCGACATGGGCGAGGTGCGGGTCTACCCCTACGGCGGGGCCTTCGCCCACGTGATCGGCTACGTCGCGCGGGTCAACGACAAGGACATCGAGGCGACCAAAAAGGCCGGCATCAGCCCGGACCCGCTGCTCTACAATCCGGGTTTCCGGATCGGCCGCCAGGGCGTGGAGAAGGCGTTCGACATTCCCCTGCGCGGCCAGGCCGGCGCCCAGAAGCAGGAGGTCGACTCCCAGGGCCGGGTCGTGCGCCAGGACCCCGGCGGCGACATTCCCGCGACGCCGGGCAAGGAAATCCGCCTTACTCTCGACGCCGATATCCAGAACCGCGCGCTCGAGGTGATGGGCGAGGAGAGCGGCGCCATCGTGCTGATGGACTGCCGCAACGGCGACCTGCTGTGCATGGCTTCAACGCCGAGCTTCGACGCCAACCGTTTCGTGAAGGGCCTGTCCGGTCCCGAGTACCGGGCGCTGGCCGGCTACGAGCGCAAGCCTCTGCTCGACAAGGTTATGGCCGGCACCTATCCGCCGGGTTCGACGTTCAAGCCGATGGTCGCGCTGGCGGCCCTGTCGTCGGGCGTCAATCCGGAGGCGCGCGTCAACTGCGGCGGCAGCTGGTTCTGGGGCGGTCGCACCTGGCACTGCTGGGGCCGACATGGCTCGCAGAACATGCACGACGCGATCAAGAACTCCTGCGACATCTATTTCTACCAGACCGCGCTGAAGACCGGCCCGGACCCGATCGCCGCGGCGGCGCACGCCTTCGGCCTCGGTGGAACCTTCGACATCGGCATTCCCGGCCAGAAGAAGGGCATCGTCGGATCGCGGGAATGGAAGCGGAAGGCGAACCGCAATCCCGGCAACCAGACCTGGTTTCCGGGTGACACCGTCAACTACGGCATCGGCCAGGGCCTGATCGCAATCAACCCGCTGCAGTCGGCCGTGATGACCGCCCGCCTGGCCAATGGACGCAAGGCGCTCAATCCGCGCCTGATCAAGTCGGTCGGCGGAGTCGATCAACCGCACGGCGACGCGGTGCCGGACCTGCCCTATTCCAAGGAGCTGCTGGACTATGTCCGGGGCGGCATGATCGCCGTGGCCAACGACACCTCGGGCACCGCCTACCGGCAGAGCCAGCTGGGCCTGGGCGATATCCAGATGGCCGGCAAGACCGGCACGGCCCAGGTCCGGGTCTTCAAGGAAGGCGAATCCCGCAAGAGCGCCGGCGTTCGCTGGGCCCTCAAGGACCACAACTGGTTCATCGCTTTCGCCCCGGTCGACGCGCCCCGCTACGCTATTTCGGTGCTCATCGAGCACGGCGGCCTGGGCGGCGCCACCGCCGCCGCGCCGCGCGCCCGGGAGGTCATGCGCGTGGCGCTGCTCAAGGATCCCGAACTGCGCGCGCGCATCGAGAAGCCGCTGCCGATGCCTGAAATCGATCCCAACGCACCTGTCGAGGGCGTCGCGCCCGCACCGGCCATCGCCGGCCCGCCGGGAGCGCCCCGATGACCATGAGCGGCGGCCTTACCCGTCCAGTCGATCTCGGTGAACTTGACGATCAGCCGATCGCGTTCGCCCGGACGGG
>JBKJII010000276.1:0-10694 GCA_046598505.1 Caulobacter sp.
GCGGCCAGGGGCGTCTCGGTCATCACCACGCCGGAGAACCGCTGGGGCCGGTGCGACATCAAGACCATCGGCCTGCTGCCCAACGCCCTGGCCAAAACAGCCGCCCGCGATCAGGGCGCCGCCGAAGCCTGGTTCGTCGACGCCGACGGCCTGGTCACCGAAGGGGCTTCGAGCAACGCCTGGATCGTCGACGCCGAGGGCGTGCTGCGCACCCGCGACACCGCCGCCAACATCCTGCGCGGCGTCACCCGCAAGGCGGTCATGAGCCTGCTGGGCGAAATCAATATCCGGCTTGATGAGCGGGCCTTCACGCCGGACGAGGTGAAGAACGCCCGCGAGGCCTTCATCACCGGCGCCGGGGCGCTGATCCTGCCGGTCGTGGCCATCGACGGCGCGCCGATCGGGACCGGCAAACCCGGCCCGGTGGCGCAACGGCTGCGCGCGCTCTATATCGAGACTGCTCAAGCTTCGAACAACCTGTAATCGCAGCGCTCGCCAACGGTTGCGGGCGACTGTGACGACGGCCTAGGCTTCAACTGTGTGTGTGACGGCGTGTTGCCGTCCGACCAAAAAGAGGGGAACCCCCGTGACGGAAAAAAAGCAAAACCTTCAGGACACATTCCTGAACAGCGTCCGCAAGACCAAGACGCCCCTGACCATCTTCCTCGTGAACGGCGTCAAGCTGCAGGGCGTGGTCAGCTGGTTCGATAATTTCTGCGTCCTGCTGCGTCGCGACGGCCAGTCGCAACTGGTGTACAAGCACGCCATCTCCACCATCATGCCCGCGCAGCCGGTCCAGCTGTACGAGCCCTCCGACCAAGACGATTGACCCAACACATTGATCACGAAGACCCCGTCTACAAGGCGCTGGTTCTTCACCCCGTTCGGCCCCAGCTGGCCAACGCCCGCAATCCTCAGGCCCGCCTTGAGGAGGCGACCGGGCTCGCCCTGGCGCTCGACCTCGAGGTGGTCGAGTCCCGGATCGTGCCCCTGCGCGAGCGCACCCCCGCGACCCTGTTCGGCAAGGGCAAGGTCGAGGAACTGCGCCTGCTCTGCGAGGCAGAGGAGATCGACGTCGCCGTGGTCGACGATGCCCTGTCGCCGGTCCAGCAGCGCAATCTGGAGAAGGCCTGGAACGTCAAGGTCATCGACCGCAGCGGCGTGATCCTGGAAATCTTCGGCCGCCGGGCGCGCACCAAGGAAGGCGTGCTGCAGGTCGAACTGGCCCGGCTGGAATACGAGAAATCCCGCCTCGTCCGCACCTGGACCCACCTGGAACGCCAGCGCGGCGGCACGGGCAACACCGGCGGTCCCGGCGAAACCCAGATCGAGCTCGACCGGCGCCAGATCGCCGACAGGATCATCAAGATGAAGAAGGACCTCGTCGAGGTCCGGCGCACCCGCGCCCTGCATCGGGCCCAGCGCAAGAAGGTCCCGTACCCGACCATCGCCCTGGTCGGCTACACCAACGCCGGCAAGTCGACGCTGTTCAACAAGATCACCGCCGGCGGGGTGCTGGCCAAGGACATGCTGTTCGCGACCCTCGACCCGACCCTGCGCAACGTGAAGCTGCCCGACGGCCGCCCGGCGATCCTGTCGGACACCGTGGGCTTCATCTCCGACCTGCCGCACGAGCTGATCGAGTCCTTCCGCGCCACCCTCGAGGAGGTGCAGGAGGCCGACGTGATCCTGCATGTCCGCGACATCGCCAATCCCGACACCCACGCCCAGAAACGTGACGTCGAGACGGTGCTGGACGAACTCGGCGTCACCAAGGACTCCGGCCGCAAGCTGGTCGAGGTGTGGAACAAAGCCGACTTGCTCGACGCCGAGGCTCGCGACGAAGCCGAGGGCGCGGCGCGGCGCGTCGGCGCCATGCTGGTCTCGTCGATCACGGGGGAGGGCTGCGAGGCCCTGCTCAACAAGCTCGCGGCGATGGTCGACGAGACACCGGAGATCGACGTCCAGCTGAGCGCCAATGCCGGCGAAGCCCTGGCCTGGCTCTATCGGCACGGGCGGGTGGTCGGACGCCACGACGGTGTCGACGGCGACCTGCAGCTGCGGGTGCGTCTGGACGGTCAGGCGCTGGGCCGCTTCGAGCGGATGTTCCCCGACGCCGGCGTTTCGGAGGCGACGGGGTGAAACGCGCGGCGCTGGCGGCTATCCTGCTGCTCATGACGACCGTGTCGACATCCGCCTGCGCCGAACCTCGCGACCCGATCAGCTTCAGCGACCTGCTGGGCCGACCGCGCGAGACCGCTGACGCGACGATCGCTTACGGCGCCGACACGCTGCAGCATGGCGAGCTCTGGCTGCCGAAAGGGCAGGGGCCCTTTCCGTTGGTCGTGCTGGTCCACGGCGGCTGCTGGCAGGCCGACCTGCCGGGCACGGAGCTGATGGACTATCTGGCCGTCGACTTGCGCGCGCGCGGCTATGCGGTCTGGAACCTCGAATACCGCCGCATCGGCCATGCGGGCGGCGCCTACCCCGGCACGTTCAGCGATGTCGCCGCCGGGCTGGACCATCTGCGGGCCATCGCGGGTGAGCGCCATCTGGACCTCGGCCGCGTCGTGCTGGTCGGCCATTCCGCCGGGGGGCATCTGGCCAGCTGGGCGTCCGCCCGCGCCGGATTGCCGACGTCCAGCCCGCTCTGGACCGCCGATCCGCTCGCCGTGAAAGGCGTTGTCAGCCTGGCCGGGATCAATGACCTCGAAGCCTTCCGGGCGACCGGCCCTGACCGCTGCGGCGGCCCGCAGACCATCGACGACCTGGTCTCGGCGAGCACGCGGGCAGGGCAGGACGTCTACGCCGACACCTCGCCGGCTCGCCTCGCCAGGCCTGCCGCGCCCGTGGTGGTGATCTCCGGCGCGCTGGACCCGATCGTCCCGCCGAGCTTCGGCCAGCCGTTCGCCAGGGCCTGGTCAGCAACCAACATCGTCATCGAAGGCGCCGGCCATTTCGAGCTGATCGACCCGACCAGCGAGGCCTGGACCGCGGTGATCGCGCCGCAGATCACGGCGCTGACAGGCCACCCATAGTGTCATCCCGGACGGCCCGAAGGGTCGATCCGGTACCCAGAACTGGTCTTCGTGCCCGAAAGACTGGGTCCCGGCTCTTCGCTACGCTACGGCCGGGATGACAGCGGAGGGCGCTATGTCCTCTCCGCCGCCTTCGCCGCATCCCAAAGCGTGTCCATCTCGGCCAGATCAGACATCTCCGGCGTCTTGCCGCGCTCGGCCAGGGCCGCCTCGATGAAGCCGAACCGGCGCACGAACTTGGCGTTGGTGGCGCGCAGGGCGTCCTCGGGCTCGATGTCGAGGGTGCGGGCGATATTGGCCAGCACGAACAGCACGTCGCCCAGCTCGCGGCGGATCTTGTCCAGATCGCCGGCGGCAACCTCGACCTTCAGCTCGGCGACCTCCTCGTCCAGCTTGTCGAGCACCTCGTTGACGCTCGGCCAGACGAACCCGACGCGGGCGGCGCGCTTCGACAGCTTCACCGCGCGGGTCAGGGCGGGCATGCCGACGGGCACGTCGTCGAGAATGCCGTGGCGCGCCTTGCCCGCGCGCTCCTGCTGCTTGAGCACTTCCCAGGCGAGGGTCTGCTCACCCGAAGTGCGCTGGCCGACCTCGCCGAACACATGCGGGTGGCGGCGGATCATCTTGTCGCTGATCGCCTGGGCGACGTCGGAGAAGTCGAACGCGCCCTTCTCCTTGGCCATGCGGGCGTGGAACGCCACCTGGAAAAGCAGGTCGCCCAGCTCTTCCTTCAGGTCGCCCAGATCGTTCCGCTCAATGGCGTCGGCGACCTCGTAGGCTTCCTCGACCGTGTAGGGGGCGATGGTGGCGAAGGTCTGCTCGAGGTCCCAGGCGCAGCCGCCCTGCGGGTCGCGCAGGCGGTCCATGATCTCCAGCAGGCGGAAGACGGGGTGGTCGGCGTCAGGTGACGGCGGGGTTTGCGACATTGGGTTCGATCCCCGCGATATCTTCCGGAACGACGGGCGGAAGCGCGCCGTCCGTCTTGCCAAGCTGCCGCAGAATCTCCGCGTGCCTGGCTTCCGTCAGGGGATAGCCGATCATCGCCGCGGCCGCCAACAGCCCGACGATGCCCGGCACGAAGGCATACATCGCCTGCAGCCCCATCATCGACACCGCCGTGCTGTCGGCCGCGTGTTTGGCGTCGAAGCCCAACAGACCCAGCACGATCAGGCTTGTCACGGCCAGGGCCGAACCAATCTTCACCGTGCCGGTCAGGATGGCGAACAGCAGCCCGGTGCGGTCAAAGCCGGTCGTCAGCCGCTCCTCGTCTCCATAGTCGGCCATCATCGAGCGCAGCAGCAGGGCGCCGGCGGAGTAGGGGATACCCGCCGCGATCAGGAACGGGGTCGCCAGCCAGAAATTGCCCGCCGGCAGGAACACCACCCCGAACTGCACGGCGGCGTAGGTGATGCAGGAGGCGATCAGGGCCTTCGACTTGCCGACCCGCTTGGCCAGCCGGGTCCAGATGACCGCGCCGACGATGGCCGCGATGAAATAGATCAGCAGCAGCGCCGAGGATTCCAGGAAGCTGAACGACTTGACCCGCATGAAGTAGAAGAAGAACAGGGTGCCCGCGATGCCCGGCGCAAGTCCGGTCGCAAGGTCCGCCGCGAGGATGCGAACGACGGTCGGGCGCTTCAACAGGCGGAAATAGTCAGCCAGCGTGGCGTCGCCCGAAACGGCTTTGCCGGCGCTGTCCTTGACGGTGCTTTCAATGGGCTTCGGCTCAGGCACACGAAGCATCGCCAGCGCCATCATCAACGGCAGCAGAATGACGATGAACCAGCCCTGGCCATGCAGGATGCCCTGCTGGCCGATCCCCTTGCTGGCCAGGTTGAGGAACAGCGGCATGGACAGGATCATGATCATCCCGATCACATTGCCCGTCTGCCAGAACGCGTAAATCCGCGACCGCTCGTGGTAGTCGGTCGACAGCTTGGCCGCCCAGGACGTGTGGGACAACACGCCGATCGAATAGCCGGCGTAGACCACGGCAAGCCAGGTCCACAGGTACAGGTTGGTCACGCCCGGCCTGGCCATGAAGAGCATGTAGATGGCCAGCATCAGGATCGGCGTGGCGATCGCCATCCAGCCCTTGAAGCGGCCGACCGACCAGCGGGTGCGGTCCAGGATGGTGCCGAAGATCGGGTCGAAGCCGATGTCCACGAGCCGGACCAGCAGGAAGGCCAGGCCCACGTCGGCGACGGCCAGACCGAGGGTCTCGGAATAGTAGTGGGGAAGGCTGATGGTCAGCGGCAGGCCAAAGGCCGCCAGGGGCAGGCAGGGGGCGGCGAACGCCGCGAGCGTCAGGAAAGATCGTCGGCCGCCGGCCATGTCGCCTCACTCACTAATGGGGGTCGGCGTTATGGGGTCGCCGTTCACGGGATCAGAGCCCGCGAACGGTGACGACGCAAGTGAAAGCTGGGTCAGGTTAGCGTTCGGCGACCAGCTCGCCATTCACCAGATGACGCGCGAAGCGGTCAAAGGTGTTCTGGGCGTCCATCCAGGTGCTGGCGGCTTCGGACCAGCGAATGTCGGTCTCGTACCACTTGTAGCTCAGCGGGATGCGCTGGCCGTCAGCGGTGGTCAGGACGCCGCCGATCTTGGCCCCGCCGATGCCGAAGCTCTCATAGGACAGGCCGGGCTTGAGGCTCATCTGACGCATGGTCGGACGATTGGGGATGGCGTCCTCGATGACCAGGTCGAGCGTGCCGCCGGCCGCCGATTCCCCGCCGCTGCGCTGGATCGCCCGGCTGACCGAGTCGCGCAGGTCCGCGGCGAGATAGTCGAGCTCGCGCTGGCCGTAATCCTTGGCCTTGTCCTGCAGGTCCGGACCAATCGTGACGTGCACCTCGGCCACGGGGCCGAGTGGCGCGGCGTGAACCGCGAAAGCGGCGGCGCAGGCGGCCGCGACCGTGGACAGGAAGGTTTTCAGACGCATGGATGTTCTCCGCGACAAGCCGCAATGCCCCTCACAGGCGAAGATAGGCCCGAAAGGCCGTTTCGTCACGCCCTCAACGCGCCGCTGATCGCGCCCAGGCGAGCGGCGGCAATCAAGGCCTCACGGTCCGGCTGGCCCGGGCTTTCCAGTCAGGTAGGATGCGAGGCCTCGCTTTCGGGAGCCCTTCGCCATGACCATCACGATCAGCGCGTTTCGCTGGGTGCCGACCTTCGCCCAGGGCTATGTGCGCTACCTGCGCCTGCGCTGGGCGCTGGAGGAGGCGGGGCTGCCCTATGAGGTGGCGCTGATCGACGGGGCTATCCAGGCCTCGGCCGACTATCGCCACTGGCAACCGTTCGGACAGGTGCCCGGCTATCGCGACGACGAGGTCGAGATGTTCGAGTCCGGCGCCATCGTCCTGCACATCGCCGGCAAGTCGGACGCGCTGGCGCCCGGCGATCCGGCGGGCAGGGCGCGGGTCTCAACCTGGATCTTCGCGGCCCTAAACTCGATCGAGCCCCATGCGCAGAACTACGTCACGCTCGACGTGTTCCATGCCGGCGAGGCCTGGGCCGCGGCGCGCAAGCCGTCGGCGCGGGCGATGATCGAGGGGCGTCTGGCGTCGCTGTCGGCCTGGCTGGGCGACAAGGACTATCTCGAGGGCCGCTTCACGGCCGCCGACATCATCATGACCACCGTGCTGCGCGAGCTGGTCGACAGCGGGGTGCTGGCCCAATACCCCAACCTCGACGCCTACCGTGCCCGCTGCGAAGCCCGGCCGGCGTTCGCGCGGGCCATGGACGCCCAGCTGCAGACCTTCCGCGAGAACGCGCCGGCCTGAGCGGGACCCATGTGGATGGTGCGCCTAAGGGATATTATCGGAAATATAGACATAACCGGATTGGGATAGACGCGCGGCTACAGCCCGATTTCGAACCTCATCCCGTCATAGGCTGGCTCAACGCCATCCGGCAAAGTCGCCCGCAACTTGCTGTAATCCATATCGATATGCAGGTTGGTCAGGATGGCGCGGCGCGGTCTCACGCGGGCGATCCAGTCGAGCGTCTGCTGCAGGTGCGCATGCGTCGAATGCGGCGTGTAGCGCAGCGCGTCCACGATCCAGGTGTCGACACCGGCCAGCGCGTCAAAGGCCTCGTCCGGCAGGCCGTTGACGTCCGGCGAATACGCGACGGGTCCAAACCGGTAGCCGACGCAGCGGATATGGCCATGCTGCTGGTCGAAGGTCGTCACCGGTATGGCTCCCGACGGACCCTCGACGCCGAACGGCTGGCCATGCAGCGGCAGATGGTGCGCTGCGAGGATCGCCGGATAACCCCCGGTATTCTCGAAGATATAGCTGAATCGCTTGAGCAGGGCGTCGCGTGTGGCGGCATCCATCCAGGCTGGAATCCGCGCCCGCTGGCGCAGGAAGAAGGCCCGCACGTCGTCGATGCCGTGCACCTGGTCGGCGTGATCGTGGGTGAACAGGATGGCGTCGACCCGTTTGACCTGCGCCGCGATGGCCTGTTCGCGCAGGTCCGGCGAGGTGTCGACCAGCACGGTGGTCTCTTGTCCCTCTTCCTTGGGCCCCTCCCCCCTGCGGCGCACAAGCAGGCCGCAGCGGGTCCGGCGATTGCGCGGCTCGGCCGGGTCACAGGCGCCCCAGTCGCCGTCCGCGCGCGGCACACCGCCCGAGGAGCCGCTGCCGAGGATGGTGACCTCCAGCACGCCGTTCACGGCCGCGGGATCCGGTCAAACAGGGTGAAGAAGGCGTCCTCGGTGCGCTGCTCGGCGTCGTCCAGGGTCCAGCCGCGGATTTCCGCAAGCTTTGCAAGCACATGCGGCAGAAGGGCCGGCTCATTGCGGCGGCCGCGCATCGGCACGGGCGCCAGATACGGGCAGTCGGTCTCGACGATGATCCGGTCGGCGGGCATGTCCGCGATGATGTCGCGCACGTCCTGGGCCGCCTTGAAGGTGGCGATGCCCGAGACCGAGAACCATGCGCCCAGCGCGGCGCAGCGTCGGGCCAGCTCGGGGCCGCTGGTGTAGCAGTGCATCAGCAGGCGGAACGGGCCGGCCGCGTATTCCTCTTCGAGGATCTGCGCCATCACCGCGTCGGCCTCGCGGGTGTGGACCACCAGCGGCAGGCCGGTCTCGCGGGCGGCGATCGCGTGCTGACGGAACACGGCGGCCTGAACCTCACGCGGGCTGAGGTCATAGTGGAAGTCGAGGCCGCATTCACCGATGCCGACCACCCGCGGACGCTCCGCCAGCTGGATCAGGATATCGGCCTTAAGCTCTGGATTTTCCTTGGCTTCGTGCGGATGCGTGCCGACGGTCGCCCAGATGTCCGGGTTCTCGTCCGCCACGGCGTAGGTGGCGTCGAAGGTCGAGATCTTGTCGCTGATATTGACCATCAGGGCGACGCCCGCCGCGCGCGCGCGGTCGATCACGGCCTGGCGGTCTTCGGCGAACTGCGGGGCGTGCAGGTTGACGTGGCTGTCGATCAGCATGGCGCGGTCAGGCCGCCGCCGCCGAGCGCAGATCACGCATGGCGGTCCAGAAAGCATCGGCGCGGTCGAGGTTGAGACCCTCGGTCTGGTCGGGCAGCACGCGCAGGCGGTCCCAGGCCAGCACCCAGCGGTCGAGCCCCTCGCCCACGCCGGCCATGGCCTGGCCGACGGCCATGTCGTGGATGCGCGCGGCCAGCCGGTCGAGCAGCAGGTCGAAACGCCCCTGCCCCTCCGCCCCCCGGAAACTGTCCGCCAGCAGCATCAGCGCGCCTTCGTCGAGTCGGGGCAGGTTACGCAGGATCTCGTGGGCCGCATCGTCGGCGCCCAGCGCATCGGCGGCCGCCAGCCGCAGGGCCAGCCCCGGCGCCCCGCCGGCCATCTTGGCCAGCCGCTCAGCCTGGTCGTGGGTCAGGGCGCCGTCGCGGGCCGTCAGGAAGTCCACGGTCATCGCTTCGCCCGGCGCGGTAAAGGTCAGACGGCGGCAGCGCGAGCGGATCGTCGGCAGCAGCCGTCCCGGCGCGTGGCTGACGAGGAAGATGACCCCGCGCGGCGGCGGCTCTTCCAGCGTCTTGAGGATGGCATTGGCCGAATTGACGTTCAGATCGTCGGCGGCGTCGATAATGGCCACGCGGTAGGGCGACATGGCCGGGGTCTGGGAGAAGAACTCAGGCAGGCGGCGGGCCTCCTCGACCGGGATAACCTTGCGCAGCTTCCCATCTTCGCCGACCCGCTCCAGCACCATCAGGTCAGGGTGCGAGCGGGCGGCGACCTGGCGGGTCACCGGGTCGGACCCGAGCGAGCCGAGAATGCCGTTGGCCAGGTCCGGCGCCGCGCCCAGCAGCCGGCGGGCGGCGCGGAAGGCGAACGTCGCCTTGCCCACGCCTTCGGGACCAGTCAGCAGCCAGGCGTGATGCAGCCGGCCACGGCTGATGGCCTCAAGGAAGGCGGTTTCCTGGGCTTCGGCGCCCTCGAGCTGGAAGGCGTCGCGCGGGTGCAACGTCTCGGTCATGGCGCGAGGCGATCAGTGACCGCCTGCCAGACGGCCCGCGCTACGGTCTCGCGGTCGCCGGCGGCGTCGATCAGCACGCAGCGCTCCGGCTCGGCATGGGCGATGGCCAGATAGGCGTCGCGCAGGCGCTGGTGGAATTCCAGGCCCTTGGTTTCGAAGCGCACCTCCGAGAACATGTCCCGGCCGAAGGCCCGCTCCAGCCCGATTTCGGGCGCCAGGTCGAAGACCAGGGTCAGGTCCGGCCGGTTGTCGCCGACCACCGTCTGCTCGACCATGGCGATGAAGTCGGGCGCAACCCCGCCGCCGGCGCCCTGATAGGCGCGGGTCGAGTCGGCGAAGCGGTCACAGACGACCCAGCTGCCCCCGTCGAGCCCCGGCACAATCGTGCGCTCCAGATGGTCGCGGCGGGCCGCGTTCATCATCAAGGTCTCCGACAGCGGCGACCAGCGGTCCGCGCCACCGTCCAGCAACAGCTTGCGCAGTTCATCCGCGCCGATCGAGCCGCCCGGCTCGCGCGTGCGGAACGCCGGCCGGCCGGCCGCCAGCAGACGGTCGGTCAGGGTCACGGACTGGGTCGATTTCCCCGTCCCCTCCCCGCCTTCGAAGGTGATGAATTTTCCGCGCGCCACGGCCCTTTCAATCGGCCGTAACGCGGGCGTTGTCCAGAATGGCGAGGCAGGGAGCTGTGGACTAACGCGCCGCCGGCGCCGGGCCGATATAGCGCACCCGCACCCGGGCGACGCCCTTCTGGTAGGTGCCGAGCTTCCTGGCCGCGCCCTTGGAGAGATCAATGATCCGTCCGTCGACGAACGGCCCCCGGTCGTTGACCCGCACGCGGATCTTCTTGCCGCTGTCCAGATCGGTGACCTCGACGATGCACGGCAGCGGCAGCGTCTTGTGCGCCGCCGAGACCTCGTCCATGTCGAACACCTCGCCGTTGGCGGTGGTGCGGTTATGGAACTGATCGCCTGCGCCTCGCCGCATTACGCTGTACGCGAGGACGGGCCATCGACGTCCAGACCTGCCGCGGCAGGGGACCGGCGCGTTCCGGCGACCATGCGGCCCTATCAGGTGGCCGGGAAGTGGTACACGCCCAGGGCCGACCCTGACTACGACCAGAAGGGCATCGCCAGCTGGTATGGCGATCAGTTCCATAACCGCACCACCGCCAACGGCGAAGTGTTCGACATGGA
>JBKJII010000008.1:0-12870 GCA_046598505.1 Caulobacter sp.
GGCAAGGGCGCCGGCTGGGTCACCGCCGAGTACGGCATGCTGCCCTGCGCCACCCACACCCGCGGCCGCCGCGAGGCCGCCCAGGGCAAGCAGTCGGGCCGCACCCAGGAAATCCAGCGGCTGATCGGCCGCTCCCTGCGCGCCGTGGTCGACATGAAGGCGCTCGGCGAGCGGCAGATCCAGATCGACTGCGACGTCATTCAGGCCGACGGCGGCACCCGCACGGCGGCCATCACCGGCGCCTGGGTCGCCCTGCGCCTGGCCACGAAATATCTGCTGGACGAGGGCGTCATCAAGACCGACCCGATCCTCGACCAGGTCGCGGCCGTGTCCTGCGGCGTGCACCAGAACCTCGCCGTGCTCGATCTCGACTACGAGGAAGACTCCTCGGCCGAGGCGGATTCGAATTTCGTGCTGACCGGCAACGGCGACATCGTCGAGATCCAGGCCACCGGCGAGAAGCGCGGCTTTACCCGGGCCGAATTCGAAGCCCTGTTCGGTCTGGCGGAAAAGGGCATCGGCGAGCTGTTCGCGCTGCAGAAGGCGGCGGTGGGCTAGGCGCGGGGACACGTACCGGCTGCGCCGGATACATGTCCCCTAAGCCCCGCCGTAGCCGTCCTCGTCGTCGTCCAGCTCCATGCCGGGGCCGGGTTCGAAGATGATGATGTCGCCGGGCTGGCACTGCAATTCGCGGCACAGGGCGTCCAAGGTCGAGAAGCGCAGGGCGCGGGCCTTGCCGGTCTTGAGGATCGACAGGTTGGCGATGGTCACGCCGACGCGGTCCGCCAGCTCGGTCAGCGACATGCGTCGCTCCTGGAGAATGCGGTCGAGGGTGCAGCGAATGGCCATGATGCGCGTCCGCCCTAGATCGTCAGTTCGGCTTCGTTGCGCAGGCGTGCGCCTTCGCGGAACACCTCCGCCAGCACGAAGATCACCAGCACGGCGAACCAGGTCGTCAAGTTGAGCGTGCCTTCGACGGTCTTGATCTGTCCCGGCATCATCATCGTCAGCAGGGCGGCCAGGGCGTAGCGGCCGATTTCGAGGCCGCCGAAGATCATGCCGACCAGCCGCAGCCGACGGACGTTTTCGGGATGGAAGGGGTCGCCGGCGGTCAGGGTCATGAAGATCCGCCGCAGGATGTCGACGATGGCCAGCACCCCGCCCATGTAGGCGGCGCCGGCGATCAGGGCCGAGGCGAAGGCAGGGCCGCGCTCGACCACGCGCGCGAGGCGTTCGCTGAAGGGGATCCAGCTGGCCAGCAGGCCCGGATTGAAGCTGAACAGGAGCGTGACCAGCGCAAACGTCGCCGCCACGCCGATGAGCACCCACAACGCGTAATAGACGACGTCGAGAATGATTTTCAGGAAGCTCGAAACCGAGCCTGGCCCCAAGGCGCGCATGGCGCGGTCCCCCACAAGTAAGTGTCCGGTCTCTTTCGCCCGGATCCCGCCGGCCACTTCAGCCCGGGCTCGCCTCACCGAACGGATGCGCCGGGCATCGGTTGGGAGAGGCGAGCCGCGGAGCGGCCGGCGAGGATGCCCTGATCGGGGCCCTCATAAAAGGGCGCCTCTCAGAGCGAGTGGGTGACGAACAGAACCGCCGCCATGGGCAGAGCGGCGAGCAGGGCGGCGTTGACGAAGGTCATCGCGATCTTGTCGACGATGTTGGTGAGCTTTTGCGCGGACATGAGTCCCTCCATTTATGTTGCAGTGCGAAACAAATGTGGACACATCCACACCCGGCGGACTGAACTCGCGTCCCGTCCGCATTCCCAAACTAGGTATTTACTGTTCTTCGATCAAGAAGATTATCGATAAACGATATTAAACTTGCGTAACATCATTACGCGGCCGTAACGCACCGCAGCATAAACAGACCGTGGCTTGCGCGAGACGGGGTTCGGGGCGAGGAAGGCGACAGCAAAGGACATCCCATGCCGCTGATCCTCCAGCCTGGAACAACGCTCGTCGCCGCCACCCACAATCCCGGCAAGGCGAAGGAACTGGTCGCCCTGCTCGACGGCCGGTTCGAAATCCTCGCCGCCGGCGCGCTCGGCCTGCCCGAGCCGGACGAGACCGAGCAGACCTTCACCGGCAACGCCCTGCTCAAGGCCCGCCACGCGGCCGACCGTGGCGGCCAGATCGCCATCGCCGATGACTCGGGCCTGTCGGTCGCCGCCCTGGATGGCGCGCCGGGCATCTTTTCCGCCCGCTGGGCCGGCCCGACCCGGGACTTCGCCGCCGCCATGGCCAAGGTCGAGGAACGGCTGATCGAGACCGGCTCCGACGATCGCTCGGCGTGGTTCACCAGCGCCCTGGCCGTGGCCTGGCCTGACGGGCCGGCGGTGGTGGTCGAGGGCCGCGTCGACGGCCGGCTGGTGTTCCCGGGCCGTGGCGACCGCGGCTTCGGCTACGATCCGATCTTTGTCGCCGATGGCTTCAGCCAGACCTTCGGCGAGATGGAGCCGGCGCAGAAGGACGCCATGAGCCACCGCGCCCGGGCGTTCGAGAAGCTCAAGGCCGCCCTGTTTTGACCGACCCTTCTCCGCTCGGGGTCTATGTCCACTGGCCCTACTGCGCGAAGATCTGCCCCTATTGCGACTTCAACGTCGTGCGGGACCGGAAACAGACCGAGCAGGCCGATCTGGCCGCCGCCATCGTCGCTGATCTTGAGGCGCACCGCGCGCTGACCGGCCCGCGCCGGCTGGTGTCGGTGTTCTTCGGCGGCGGCACGCCTTCGCTGATGGATCCGGCCTGGGCTGCCGGCATCGTCGCGGCGGCGCGACGCCTGTGGGACGCCGATCCGGATCTGGAAGTCAGCCTCGAGGCCAATCCCACGGACGCCGAAGCGGACCGGTTCGCCGCCTTCCGCGACGCCGGGGTCAACCGTCTGTCTCTGGGCCTCCAGTCGTTCGACGACGCGGCGCTGACGTTTCTCGGCCGCAACCATGACGCCGCCGGAGCCCGCCGGGCGGCGGACCTGGCGGCCAGGACCTTCCCGCGCCTGTCGGTGGACATGATCTACGCCTTGCCCGACCAGACGGTAGACGGCTGGACCGGTCAGCTGGCCCAGGCCATCGCCCTCGGCGCCGAGCACATCTCGCCCTACCAGTTGACCATCGAGGCGGGCACCGCCTTCGACCGGGCGGTCGGGCGCGGCCTGTTTAGACCGGCCGGCGACGAGATCGGCGCGGCGCTCTACGACGCCACCCAGACGGTGCTCGAAGCGGCCGGGTTCGAGGCCTACGAGGTGTCCAACCACGCCCGGGGCGAGGCGGCGCGGTCGCGGCACAATCTCGTCTACTGGCGCGGCCAGGACTATGTCGGCGTCGGGCCGGGCGCCCATGGCCGGCTGGGCCTGCACGGCGTCCGCTCGGCGACCGAGGCAGCGCGAAGGGTCGGCGACTACATCGGCAATGTGCGCGAGGCGGGGCTGGGTTTTCGCGATCCCGAGCCGCTGTCGCCCGTTCAGGCCGCCGAGGAGCGACTGCTGATGGGGTTGCGGACCTGCGAAGGGGTCGGCTTCAGCGAAGTGGCCGCGCTGGGACTAGCGCCGGCGCACCCGGCCGTGACGGGTCTGGTGGATCAGGGCCTGCTGGCCGACGATGAGGTTCGGCTCAGGGCCACCCGCGATGGACGCGTCGTGCTCGACGGCGTGACCCGGACGCTGATTCTGGGCGCCTGAGCGGGACCGTCCTCTCCCGGAGGGAGAGGTGGCCCGGCGGAGCCGGGTCGGAGAGGGAGACACCGGAGCCAGTCGTCCGACCGCTGCGCCTCCCTCTCAGTCACCGCTCCGCGGCGACGGCCCTCCCTCCGGGAGAGCGAAAAAATCTAAGCCATCGTCGGAATGACGAAGCTCGAGTCGGCGACCTCGCCTTCGGGCCAGCGGGCGGTGATGGTCTTGACCTTGGTCCAGAACTTCACGCCTTCCATGCCGTGCTGGTTGGTGTCGCCGAACGCGCTGCGCTTCCAGCCGCCGAAGGTGTGGTAGGCGACCGGCACGGGGATCGGCACATTGATGCCGACCATGCCCACCTGGACGCGGTTGGCGAACTCGCGGGCGGCGCGGCCGCTGCGGGTGAAGATGGCCACGCCGTTGCCGTACTGGTGCTTGCTCGGCAGCTCGACGGCCTCCTCGAAGGTCTCGGCGCGGACCATCTGCAGCACCGGGCCGAAGATTTCCTCGTGGTAGGTCTTCATGCCGGGCTTCACGCCGTCGAAGAAGCTCGGGCCGATGAAGAAGCCCTGCTCGTAGCCCTGCAGCTTGAAGTCGCGGCCGTCGACGACCAGCTCGGCGCCCTCGTCCTTGCCGATCTGGATGTAGTCGGCGATCTTCTGGCGGTGGGCGGCCGAGACGACCGGGCCGTACTGGGCGTCCGTATCGTTCGAGAGCCCGACCTTCAGCGTGTCAATCTCAGCGACCATCCGCTCGCGCAGTTCGTCGGCGATCTTCCTGCCCACCGGCACCACAACGGGGAGCGCCATGCAGCGCTCGCCGGCCGAGCCGAAGGCGGCCCCCGACAGGTCCTTGACCACCTGGTCCAGGTCGGCGTCGGGCAGCACGATGCCGTGGTTCTTGGCCCCGCCCATGGCCTGGACGCGTTTGTTGTGCAGCGTCCCCTGACTGTAGACGTAGTGGGCGATGTCGCTGCTGCCGACGAAGCTGACGGCCTTGATGTCCGGGTGCTGCAGGATGGCGTCGACGCTGACCTTGTCGCCGTGAACACAGTTCAGCACGCCGGCCGGAGCGCCGGCTTCCATCATCAGTTCGGCCAGCCGGACGGGGACCGACGGGTCCTTCTCCGAGGGCTTGAGGATGAAGGTGTTGCCCACCGCGATGGCCACCCCGAACATCCACATCGGGATCATGGCGGGGAAGTTGAACGGGGTGATGCCGGCGACCACGCCCAGGGCCTGGCGCATGGAATAGACATCGATGCCCGGCCCCGCGCCCTCGGTGTATTCGCCCTTGAGCGCATGGGGGATGCCGCAGGCGAACTCGATAACCTCCAGCCCGCGCTGGATGTCGCCCTTGCTGTCGGCGACGACCTTGCCGTGCTCGGACGAGAGCATTTCGGCCAGGTCCTGCATGTTGGCCTCGACCAGCCGCTTGAACTCGAACATCACCCGCGCGCGGCGCTGGGGATTGGTCGCCGACCACGCCGGGAAGGCTGCCTGGGCGGCGGCGACCGCCGTGTCGAGTTCCGCCGCCGTGGCCAGCTGGACCCGGGCCTGAACCTCGCCGGTGTTGGGGTTGAACACGTCCCCGAACCGTCCCGAGGCGCCCTCGAAGGCCGAACCGTTCACGAAGTGGCGGATGTCCCGCATGGCGATCTCCCGGGTCTGCGACAAGGCGGGCGTTTTATGCCTTCCGGCGTCCTGCGGCTAGGGTTCGTCCTCAATTGACGACCGCCCCCACCCTTGTCATCCCGGCCGGAGCGCGCAGCGCGGAGAGCCGGGACCCAGATTCGGTCTCGTCTCGGGCTGGGATCTGATCTGGGTCCCGGATCGACCCTTCGGGTTGTCCGGGACGACAGTTGTGGGGAGGCGGATATCGCGGAAACATCTTCCATCGACAATTGAGCCCGGACCCAGCGTCGGATTGCGCAATGAGCCTGTGCGGATAGACTCCCGCCATGGCCGAAACCGCCACCGCCACTTCTGTCCCGACCTCAACGCCCCGGTCGCACATCGTCGATGTGCTGATCGAGGAGCGGGCGCCGAAGCTGTCGGGGTCCGCCGCCTGGCCGGTCGTGCGGCCGCTGCTCTACGCGCTGCTCGGCTACGGCAGGGCACGCGCCATGGCCGAGGCCATCGCGCCGATGGGCGGCAAGGCGGCGCTGGATTTCGTCTCCGACCTGCTGGGCGTCGACGTCAAGGTCAGCGGGCTGCAGCACCTGCCGCGCGAGGGACGGCTGATCATCGTCGGCAATCATCCCACCGGCATCGCCGACGGGGTCGCGGTCTACGACGCCCTGAAGGGGGTGCGGCCGGACATCATTTTCTACGCTAACTCTGACGCGCACAGGGTCTGCCCGCAGTTCGACGAGACCCTGATCCCGGTCGAATGGGTGACCGCCAAGCGCACCCGCGACCGGACCCGGCTGACCCTGACCATGACGAAAGAGGTGATGGAGGCCGAGCGGGCGCTGATGGTCTTTCCGGCCGGCAAGCTGGCGCGGCGCGGACCGGACGGCGTTCTGCGGGACCCGACCTGGATGCCGACGGCCATCTCGGTCGCCGTGAAGTATGGCGCGCCCATCGTGCCGCTGCATGTCGAGGGGCCGTGGGCGACGCTGTTCCATTTCTTCGACCGCTTCTCGCCCGAGCTGCGCGACATCACCCTGTTCCATGAGCTGCTCAACAAGACCGGCCGCCGATACAACGTCACGATCGGTCGTCCCATCGCGCCGGACGCCCTGGATGCCGACGCGGGCGTCGCCAGCGAGGCGATCAAGGCCTATGTGGAAACGGTGCTGCCCTTCGAACCCGACCGCCCGTTCGCATGAGTTCCGCCCGCGAGATCGTCCTCGCCGACGAGGCGGCGACCGCGCGGCTGGGCGTTGCGCTGGGGAGGTCGCTGCGCGCCGGTGACGCCGTCTGCCTGTCCGGCCCGCTGGGCGCCGGCAAGTCGACGCTGGCGCGGGCGCTGATCCGCAGCCTGACCCGTCCGGACGAAGAGGTGCCCAGTCCGACCTTCACCCTGGTGCAGTTCTACGAGACCCCCGCCTTCCCTCTGGCCCACTTCGATCTCTACCGGGTGACCGACCCGGACGAGGCGTTCGAGATCGGCCTGGACGAGGCGCTCGACGAGGGCGCAGCCCTGATCGAATGGCCGCAACGGCTCGGGGGACGGCTGCCGCCGGACCGACTCGATATAGACATCAGCCTCGGGGACGGGCTGGAGGACCGCGTGGCGCGGCTGATCCCCCACGGCGCATGGAAGGGACGGACGCTTGAGTTCTGAGCGGGAGGCCGCCAAGGCCGCTTTTCTGACAGCCCATGGCTTGGGCGACGCGCGTCGCGAGCTGATGAGCGGTGACGCTTCGACGCGGATCTATGAGCGGCTGCATTTGCCCGACGGCTCAAGCCGCATCTTCATGGACCAGCCGCCCAAGGCCGAGACCGCGCCCTGTCCGCCCGAAGCAACGCGGGATGAGCGGGTCGCTCTGGGCTTCAACGCCGCCTACCGCCTGGCGTCGGGCCGGGTCGACGCCTTTGTCGCCTGCGCCCGTTACCTGAAGGCGCTGGGGCTATCCGCCCCCGAGGTCGAGGCGTTCGACGCCCCGGCCGGTCTGGCCGTGCTGGAAGACCTTGGCGACGTTCTCTATGCCGCGCGCATCGCCGACGGCGGCGACGAGGGCGAACTCTATGACGCCGCCGTCGATGCCTTGACGGTGTTGCATGCGGTGCGGCCGCCGGAGGTGCTGACGTTCGAGGGCGGGTCCTGGCCGCTGCTGACCTACGACGACCTGGCGCTGGTCAGCGCCGCCGACCTGTTCACGCAATGGCTGCCGAAACTGCGCCCGGCCTTCGCACCCGGCGCAGCGGCGCTGGCGGAATGGGAAGCCCTGTGGAAGCCGATCCGGGCGCACGGCGAAGCGACCGCGGAGGTCTTTTGCCATCGCGACTATCACGCCGAGAACCTGATCTGGCTCGGCGATCGCGTCGGCCCGGCCCGCGTCGGGCTGATCGACTTCCAGGATGCCGTGCGGGCCAACCGCATGTGGGACTTTTCGATGCTGCTGCACGACGCCCGCCGCGACGTCTCGCCCGAGCGCGAAGCCGCCTCGCTGGAGCGCTATTTCGCGGCGCATCCGCGGCTCGACCGGGATCAACTGCTGGCCGACTACCATGCGCTGGGGGCGCTGAACGTGGCCCGGATCATCGGCATCTTCGCCCGCCTGGTCGTGCGCGACGGCAAGTCGAAATACGAGAGCATGCTGCCCCGGCTGTGGCGCTATCTCGACAGCTGCCTGGCCGACCCGACCCTGGCCGGCATGAAGGCCTGGTTCGACCGGCATGTGCCGGCGGAGGCGCGGTCATGAGCGCGCCAAAAGTCGCCATGGTGCTGGCCGCCGGTCTGGGCACCCGTATGCGCCCCCTGACCAACGACCGGCCCAAGGCGCTGGTCGAGGTCGGCGGCCGGGCGCTGATCGACCATATGCTCGATCGCCTGGCGCAGGTCGGTGTCGAGATCGCGGTGGTCAACGTCCACGCCTTCGCCGACCGCCTGGAGGCGCATCTGAAGGCGCGCGACGCCACAGGGGTCCTGCCGCGCCTGATCATTTCCGACGAACGCGCCGAGCCGCTGGAAACCGGCGGCGGCATCAAGCATGCGCTGCATCTGCTGCCGGACACGCCGTTCTGGGTGGCCAACATCGACTCTGTCTGGATCGATGACGACGGCCGGGCGCTTGAGGCCGTGGCCGCCGCCTGGGATCCGGAGCGGATGGATGTCTGCCTGCTGACGGCCTCGACGGCCGCGTCGATGGGTTTCCACGACACTGGCGACCTGTTCGTCGCCCCGACGGGGGCGGTGCGGTTCAAGGATGCCGGCGAGTCCGCGCCGCTGGTCTATGTCGGGGTTCACATCGCCAAGCCCTCGGTCGTGGCCGACGGTCCTGACGGCGCCTTCGGCCTGTTGCCGATCTGGAAGCGCCTGACGGACGCGGGCCGCATCCATGGTGTCTCGCCCAAGGGGCTGTGGATGCACGTCGGCGACCCGCAGGCGCGGGATACGGCGGAAGCGCGGTTGGCCGGATGAGCGGCCTGTTCGAGCGTCCGGCCCCGCGCTGGTTCTCGATCCCCGCCCAGCGGCCGTTTCTCGACGATCTCGCCGCCGGCCTGCTGGCGGTGCTGCCCGACCCCGAGGCGCTCGCCGGCGCGGTGGTGTTCACCCCGACCCGTCGCGGCGCCCGCGCCCTGGCCGAAGCCTTCGTCGGCGCGGCCGAGGGGCGGGCGGTGCTGCTGCCGCAGATCCGCGCCATCGGCGACCTCGACGAGGGCGAGCCGCCGTTCGAGCCGGGCGACCTGTCGCTCGATATCCCGCCGTCCATCGATCCCCTGCGCCGCCGGTTCGAGCTGGCTCGGCTGGTGGCCAGCCGCAGGGACCTCGGCCGCCATCTCGATGCCGCCGGAGCGCTCGAGATGGCCGACGCCCTCGGCGGGTTCCTCGACAGCCTGCAGATCGAGGAAGTCGAGAAGGCGGCGGACAAGCTCGAGGGTCTGGTCGGGTTCGACATGGCCGCCCACTGGCAGAAGTCGGCCGATGTGCTGCGGGTGGCGCTCGACGCCTGGCCGAAGCGGCTGGCCGAGATGGGTCTGGTCGACGTGACCTGGCGGCAGGTCCAGCTGTTGCGGGCGCTGGCCCGGCAATGGACCGACCATCCGCCGGCCCACCCCCTGATCGCCGCCGGCTCGACCGGCACGGCGCCGGCGACCGCTGACCTGCTGGCCGTGATCGCCGGCTGTCCGAAGGGCGTGGTGATCCTGCCGGGCCTCGACGAAGGCCTGGCCGACGACGCCTGGGCCAAGGTCGACGACCAGCATCCGCAGGGGGCCATGAAACGCCTGCTGTCCCGCGCCGGGGTTACGCGGGCCGATGTGCAGACCTGGCGGCCCGCCGCCGACTCCGCCGGCCGCTGGCGTCGGCGCCTGATCAACGAGGCCCTGCGCCCGGCCGAGGCCACCGCCGACTGGCGCGACGTGTTGGCAGCCCTGCGCGGCGAGGGCGAGGCGGCCGGTGTCGATCCGCTGGTCGAAGGCCTGAACGGGTTGTCCGTGGTTTCGGCCCGCCACGAGGAAGAGGCCGCCGACGCCTGCGCCCTGCTGCTGCGCGAGACGCTGGAGACGCCGGGCCGCACGGCGGCGCTGGTGACGCCGGATCTGGCGCTTGCCCGCCGGGTCAGCGCGCGGCTGGCGCAGTTCGGCGTGCTGGCCGACTCATCGGCCGGCGAACCGCTGGCGGGATTCCCGGTCGCTGTTCTGGCCCGCCTGATCGCCGACTGGATGGTCGATCCGCTGTCGCCGGTGCTGCTGCTGGCCCTGCTCAAGCATCCGCTGACCACGCTCGGCCGCGAGCCGGACGGCCTGCCGCCGCTGATTGCCGCGCTCGAGACGCCGAAGAACAACGATAACGGTCGCCTGCGCGGCGCACGGGCCGCGGACCGTGAGATCCTGCTGACGCGGCTCGTGGACCTGCCGGAACCGGCCGCCCTGCTCGGCGATCTGCTGGCGGCGCTTGACCTTGCGGCCGTCCCGTTCGGCGACAGCCCGGCCGAGGTCGACGCCGCCGCCCATGCGCTGGTGGAAGCCATGGAAGCGTTGGCCGGGCAGCAGGCCTGGTCCGGCGCCGCGGGCGAAACCGCCTCGATGCTGCTCTCGGGACTGATTGCCAACGGACACGGCCTGCCGCCCGTCACGCCCCGCGAGTTCACCGACCTGATCGGCGGCCTGCTCAACGCGGAGAACGTGCGGGCCGGCGGGGAAGCCCATCCGCGCATCCGCATCCTCGGGGCCCTGGAAGCGAGATTGATCCGTTCCGACCGGCTGGTGCTGGCGGGGCTGGAGGACGGCGTCTGGCCCCAGGGCGCACCGGTCGACCCGTTCCTGTCCCGGCCGATGCGAGAAAAACTCGGCGTCCCGGCCCCGGAGCGACGGCTGGGTCTGACCGCCCATGACTTCGCCCAGGCCGCCTGCGCGCCGGACGTGGTGCTGGTCCACAGCCTGCGCCGCGAAGGCTCGCCGGCCGTGGAGTCCCGCTGGCTCTGGCGCCTGCGCACCCTGGCGCGGGGCGCGGGCATGGCTCTGCCGGGCCGACCGGAGGTGCTCGACTGGGCGCGGGCGCTGGACGCGTCGGGCGACTACAGCCCGGTCCCGCGACCCTGTCCGGTTCCGCCCGCCGCCGCGCGCCCTACGGAACTGGCGGTGACGCGGATCGAGACCCTGACCCGCGACCCCTACGCTGTCTGGGCGCGCGATATCCTCAGGCTCTATCCGCTCGACCGGCCGGACGCGCCGGTCGAGGTCAAGGCGCGGGGCAGCGCGATCCACAAGGCCTTCGAGGACTTCGCGGCGGCCTGGGCGAACGGCGAGCCGGCCGATGCGCCGGCATTGTTCCAGTCGCTCTACGAAACGGCGCTCGTCGAGAAGGGTCTGCCACGGTCCTCACTGGCGCGCGAGCGGGCGCTGGCGCGGGAGATCGGCGTCTGGGCGACCGACCTCGAGCGGGATCGCCGCGCCGACGGTCGGGCTATTCACGTCGAGAAGAAGGGCGTGCTCGCCCTGGACATCGGCGTGCGGACCATCACCATCACAGCCCGCGCCGACCGGATCGAGGTGACGGCCGACGGCCGGGGCCATGTGCTCGACTTCAAGACCGGCGGCGCGCCCACCGACAAGCAGATCAACACCGGCTTCTCGCCCCAGCTGACCCTGACGGCCGCCATCGTGCGGGCGGGCGGCTTCAAGGACTTCCGGGCCGAGCCGGGTGACCTGACCTATCTGCGGGTCACCGGTCGCAAGCCGCCGGGCGAGGTTATCACGCGCAAGGCGTCGGGCTCCGAGAGCGAGGAGGCGACCGACAAGGCGCTGGCCGGCGTCGTGGAGCTGCTGACCCTCTACGAAGACCCGCAGCGCGGCTATCCGTCGAAGGTCGCGCCGCAGTTCGTCAAGGAATACCCCGGCGACTACGACCATCTGGCGCGGGTGTTCGAATGGTCGACCGGCGGCGACGGGGACGGGGGCGACGCATGAGTCTCGCCAACCAGACCCTCGCGGCCGATCCGACAATCAACGCCTTCGTCACCGCCAACGCCGGCACCGGCAAGACCAAGACCCTGATCGACAGGGTGGCGCGGCTGCTGCTTCGCAAGGTCAGGCCCGAAGCCATCCTCTGTGTTACCTACACCCGGGCGGCGGCGGCCGAGATGCAGCACCGCCTGTTTCGACGGCTGGGCGACTGGTCGGTCATGGATAATGACCGGCTGCGCGCCGAACTGACCGAGCTGGCCGGCCCGGGCGAAGCGCCGGCCGACGATCTGCACCTGTCCGAAGCCCGCAAGCTGTTCGCCAAGGCGCTCGAGACGCCGGGCGGGCTGAAGATCCAGACCATCCACGCCTTCTGCGAAAAGCTGCTGCGCCGGTTCCCGGTTGAGGCGGCCCTGTCGCCGGGCTTCGCCATCATGGACGAGGCCGAGGCGGCGCTGATCGCGCGCGAGGCCCGCGCCAAACTGGCCCACCAGGCGCTCGACGAGGGCGGCCTGGTCGCCGACGCCTACGCCCGCCTTTCGGTGGCGCTCGACATCGACCGGTTCGAGGCGATGTTCCGCGCCTTCGAGGAGCGCCGGTCTGCCCTGGCCGACTATGTCGCGCGGTGCGGCGGGCTGGAGGGGCTGCCCAACGCCATCGCAAAGGCGTGCGGCCTCAAGGGGCTCGAAGACCCCGACACGATCGAGGCCGAGGCCTTTTCACCCCCCGCCATCGATGCGGCGCGATGGCGCAATGCGGCGATCATCCTGTCGGCGGCAGGCAAGAGCGTCACCGACAACAAGCGCGGCGCGTTGTGCGCGATCGTCGCCGAAGCGGCGGCGCTGGGCGGCAGCGCGCCGGAAGCGGTCAAGTCGGTGCTGCTCAACAAGGACGGCACGGCCCAGAAATCGCTCGGCACCAAGGCCATTGATTCCCTGGTCGTGGACTGGCTGCGGGACGAACAGACCCGCATCCTCGAGGCCCTGACCCACGCAAAGTCGGCCCGTGTGGCGCAGGATACGGTGATGGTGCTGGCCCTGGCCGCCGTCTATGCCCGCGAATACGAGGACGCCAAGACGGTCCGGCGGGCGCTGGATTTCGCGGACCTGGTGGAGCGCAC
>JBKJII010000207.1:0-3486 GCA_046598505.1 Caulobacter sp.
GTCGCCGCCGTGGTTCTGGCGGCGACCACACCCCAGATCAGCAGCGTACGACGGCGCATGTCCGCCAGCCCGGCCAGCACCACGAACGGCAAGCCGAGCACGACGGCCTGCAGCGCACCCAGCAGGACATGGCTGATGCCTGTCCCGGTCTTGTTGTCGACAATTTCCGTCAGGGCCCAGAGCGCGACGCCCTGCCCCAGGCCGGTCGCGATCCGCGTCCAGCCGACTCGCGACGGGTTTGCCCTGTCGTCCATGCCGTAGGCCATGACTGCCCCCCCGTTGAAGTGTCAGCCTCGCGCAACAGTTGGACGATGACAATCGCGCGCAACGCCAACGGGCGCTTTGCGTCGGCCTGATCGCGTGTCAGGTTGCCGCCAACGGAAGGAACCGCGCGACTCCTGCATGAGCAAGCCCGCCGACTTCAAGCTGCAGCAGGGCGAGCACGGCGCCACGGTGATCCTCACCGGCGACTGGACCGCCGAAGGCATGGGCGACGCCGACAATCGCCTGACGGAAGTCCTCGACGGTCTGAACGCTGCGAACCTCGACCTGATGAAGGTCCGCCGTTGCGACACCGCCGGCGCCTTCGGGATTCTCAAGGCGGCCAACGGGCAGGTGTCGCCCGGCAAGGTGCTCGCCAAACCAGAAACGCAACGCCTGCTCGACCTGGTCTCGGCGGCGGTCGAGGCCGAGCCCACGCCGAACGTGCAACAACGCGGGCTGTACGACCTGTTCGTGCGGGACGGCAAAGGCGTGTTCCACCTCGTCGACGAGGTCGTCGAGACCTTCGCCTTCATCGGCCATCTGACCATGTCGGCCCTGCGCGGCGCGGCGCGGCCGTCGAAGATCCGCTGGGCGCCGATCTTCGCCCAGTGCGAACGCGCGGGCCTCGACGCCCTGCCGATCGTCGCCACCGGCACCGCCTTCATCGGCGCGGTGGTGGCCCTGATCGGCATCAACACCCTGACCGACTTCGGCGCGACGGTGTTCGTCGTCGAGACCATCGGCATCGCGGTGCTGCGCGAATTCGGCATCGTCATCACCGCCGTGCTGATCGCCGGCCGCTCCGCTTCGGCCTTCGCCGCCGAGATCGGGGCGATGAAGATGCGTCAGGAGATCGACGCTATGCAGGTGATGGGAGTCGATCCCTTCGACGCGCTCGTCCTGCCCCGCTTTCTCGCCCTGCTTCTGATGATGCCGCTGTTGACCTTCGTCGCCGACCTTTCGGGCATGGTCGGCGGGATGCTGGTCACCTGGAGCCTGCTGGACCTGTCGCCGACCTTCTTCATGCAGCGAATCGTCGACAACGTCGGCGTGGCCCACTTCTGGGTCGGCATATCCAAGGCGCCGATCATGGCCGCCGTCATCGCCGGCATCGGCTCGCGTCAGGGCATGGAAGTCGGCGGCGACGTCATCTCGCTGGGCCAGCGCGTCACGTCCGCCGTGGTCCAGGCGATTTTCACCATCATCGTCATCGATGCCGTGTTCGCGGTGCTCTACATGAAGCTCGACGTATGAGCGGGCTGGTGGACGAGGACGACATCGAGGCGCCGCCGATCGAGATCATCGGCCTGCGGTCCCAGTTCGGCGAGCATGTGATTCACGAGGAACTCAACCTCACGGTCGAGCGGGGCGAGGTCCTCGGCGTGGTTGGCGGCTCCGGCTCCGGCAAGTCGGTGCTGATGAACACCATCATCGGCCTGAAGCAGCCTGACGGCGGGACCGTGAAGCTGTTCGGCCAGGATATCGACACCGCCACCCGGAAGAACTGGACGTCCATCGAGCGCCGCTGGGGCGTGCTGTTCCAGCAGGGCGCGCTGTTCTCGTCCCTGACCGTGCGCGAAAACGTCGCCGCGCCGCTGTTTGAGCACACCAACCTGACCAGGGCCGAGATTTATGAGCTGGCTGATCTGAAGATCGCCCTGTCCGGCCTGCCACCGCGCGCCGGCGCGTTGCGGCCGGCGGAACTGTCCGGCGGCATGATCAAGCGGGCGGCCCTGGCGCGCGCGCTGGCCATGGACCCGCAGCTGCTGTTTCTCGACGAGCCGACCGCGGGCCTGGACCCGATCGGCGCGGCCGCCTTCGACGATCTGATCGCCGACCTGTCGTCGAGCCTCAATCTCACGGTGTTCATGATCACCCACGATCTGGACACCCTCTACGCCATCACCACGCGCGTGGCCGTGCTGGCCGACCGGAAAGTCGTCGCCGCGGCGCCCGTGCGTGAACTGGAGCATTCCGATCATCCGTGGATTCAGGAATACTTCCTGGGTCCGCGAGGACGGGCCGCAGCTGACTCGCGGAAAAGGACGGGGCCAAGCGTCTGATGGAACGAAACGCAAATTACGCGCTGGTGGGGGTCGCCTCCCTGGCGCTGGTCATCGGGATGGTCGTCTTCATCGTCTGGCTCGCGCGCCTGCAGGTGAACCGTGACTTCGACGAGTACGACGTCCTGTTCATCGGGCCGGTCCGTGGACTGTCCCAGGGTGGCGAGGTGCATTTCAACGGCATCAAGGTCGGCGAAGTGACCAAGATCTCGCTCGACAGCCGCGACCCCAACCGCGTCATCGCCCGGGCCCGGGTGACCTCGGATGCGCCGATTCGCGAAGACTCCTACGCCACGCTGGAGCCGCAGGGGATCACCGGCATCAACTACGTCCAGATCACCGCCGGCACGCCGTCCAAGCGATTGCTCCGCGATACTGTCGCCGCCGGCAAGGTGCCGATCCTCAAGAGCCAGCGCAGCGCCCTCTCCGACCTGCTGGAGGGCGGCGGCACCGTGCTGACCCGAACCATTGAAGCCCTGGACCGGGTCAACCTCATCCTGTCGGACGAGAACGTGAAGACCTTCAGCGCCGCGCTCAACGACGTCCAGGCGATCACGGCGGAGGCGCGCGAGCGCAAGGAAATCATCGCTGACGCCCAGAAGGCGCTGCAGAGCATCGACGCCGCTGCGACCTCGATCACCGAGCTCAGCGCCTCGACCAAGGGCCTGGTCGACGGCGACGGGCGCCGCACCCTGGCCGAACTCAGCGACGCGGCCGCCGAGCTCAAGGCCGCCACCCGGGACGCCCGCGCCATGATCGGCAAGCTGGAGGGCCCGACCAGCGAGTTTGCCGACACCGGTCTGCCGCAACTGACCCGCGCCATCACCTCGCTGCAGGCTACCGCCGAATCCCTCGACCGGCTTGTCGGCGAGGTTGAACAGAACCCGCAGGGCGTCGTCGCCAAACCGCCTGCCAGGGAAGTGGAGGTTCAACCGTGAACCGTCGTCTGACCACCGCCGCGCTTGCGCTGGCCGCCATCGCCCTGTCGGGCTGCATCTCGCTGTTTCCCAAGGCGGAGCCCGCGCAGCTGTACCGCTTCGAGGCCCGCCCGGCCCCGCCTGCATCGCCTGCCGGCCGGCTGTTCGGGGTCCAGCGCCTCGGCACCAGCTTCCCGCGCGCCTCTGGCGGCGACCGCATGCTGACCATCAACGACAAGGGC
>JBKJII010000148.1:0-1541 GCA_046598505.1 Caulobacter sp.
CGCCTCCGGGGTCGCCGCCAAATTCGAGGTTCAGGCCAAGCCCCCGCCGGCCCTGCGGTCCGACTCGCTGTTCGCGCTGCCCTGGGTCACGCCAAACAGCTATTCGGTGCAGGTCACGGCTTGCCAGGGGCACACCAGCGACGTGACGGTGAAGGCGTATCCGCCCGGCAAGGAGTCGGCGAAGTTCGACTTCGTTAAGCTTTACGAGACCGTCAGCGAGGCCATCAAGGACTACCACTCGCTCTTCTCTCGCAGTGACGACGAGGAACTGGGCTGGAAGCTGGAGAAGCCCAATCTCAATGGCTCCTACGAGGCCGGCTGGAAGGAAGAAGAGGGCACCTGGAAAGCCTATTGCGAGCGCTCCTACGCGCTCAACGCCGACCCGCTGATCGGCGTCTCGGGCAAGTTCCAGCTCTATCCGCCCAGCCTGGCACCCTCGTGGCTGGCCAAATGGGTCAAGGCCGGGATCTTCGGCAAGGTCGACCTGACCGCCAAGGTGTCGTTCGCGTTCAAGGGCAAGCTCTGGGCGCACGACGGCAAGTCCGTCTGGGACAAGCGTGAGGTCACCGGCTCTGGCAGCCTGGATGTCGGCCTGTCGGTCGAACTGAAGCTGGTCGATCCCAAGGTCGTCGAGGCTTCCGTTGGGGGCAAGGGCGGCGGAGAACTTGAGTTCGCCAAGGCCGACACGGGCGCCGCCGCGATCGCCATGACCCCGAAGCTCACCGGCCTGAAGTCCGTCGCAACGGTCAAGGCCATGTGGGGAATCGTCGAGCTCAGCCGCGAATTCCAGCTCGTCGGCCCGGCGGAGTTCCGGAAGCGTTACATCAACCTGCCGGGCGAGGGCGGCTGAGGTGGCGGCGGCTCGCTATCTGATCCTCGATACCGTGACTACGGGCCTGCGCGCGGAGGTCCGGCTGAACGACGTGCCCGTGGTGCGGGACGCTAACCCGACCCGCATGGCGCGGGGCGTCAAGCTGAACGCCTGGGCGACGGCCGGCCAGAACCGGCTGCTGGTTCGGCTGGCCGCGTTGCCGCCGCCGACCGGGGATGAAGCGCCTGAGACCCCGGCCTTCACCCTGCGCCTGCGCCAGGCTTCCCCGGACACTCCCGACACGGCCGACCAGATTCTGCTCGACTACACCTGGAGCGCGGCAGAGCGCCCTCTGACCGGGGCCGTGCCGGTGATTGTAATCGACCAGCAATTTCCGCTCGCCCCGACAGCGACCTGGTCCTGGACGGGAGCCTATGCCTTCACCGCGCTGTCGCCGGCGGACCGTGCGCAGGCGCTGGAGGTGCTGGCCCGCCTGAATGCCGCCCTGGCCGCTCGCGACGCCGCAACAGTGGTCGTCCTGCAGACGACGCAGGTGTCAGAACAGGCGGTCGCTCTGGGCGAGGCTCCGGCGGAGATGCTCGCCGCCTATGGCGCGTTCCTTTCGGAGTGCATGGCCGATCCCCAATGGCGGGTCCGGCCGTTCGATCCGGCGCCAATCGCCGTGGAAACGCTCTCCGAAGGCCGGCTCCATCACGCGACGCTGAACGGC
>JBKJII010000355.1:0-8704 GCA_046598505.1 Caulobacter sp.
CCCTTCCAGGCACGCCGCATTTCGAGTGCGGTACATTCGACCACTCTGCCACCTCTCCGTTTACGCCGGGTGTGAGGGCCTGAGCCCCCTGAGTGCGAAGGCGCGGAACCTAGCGACGCGGCTGTCTGAGCGCAAGCGGGTGTTTGCTGATCAGGCCCTTGGCTACAGAACCGACTGGGTACAGCGGAACAGCGCCATGACCTTGCCGGTGCCCAGGTGGCTCACTTCGGCGTCCCACAGCTGGGTCATGCGGCCACCATGGACCAGCCGCGCCTCGCAGACCACGACACCCTCGCGCGCGGTGCCGACGAAGTTGGTCTTCAGCTCGATGGTCGTGAAACCCGTCGCGCCCTCGGGCAACGAGGCGAAGCAGCCATAGCCGCAGGCGCTGTCGGCCAGGGTGATGACGCTGGCCGCGTGGAGGAAGCCGTTGGGCGCCATGTGATGTTTGGCTACCGTGAACCGGCCGCGGACCAGGCCTGACTGAACGGTGTCCCATTCCATGCCGAGAACGCCGGGCAGGTGATCCTTCTGTCGCTCAGCGAACATTGGCGCGAGCTCTTTGATCTCGTCTGTCATTGAAAGGTTCCTCCGCGGCCCTGCCCCCCGGCGAACCGGGCGGCGCCGGCGACGGTCTCGCCGGAATTAAGTGTCTCGTAGCCGAGCACGATCTCGCGGGCCGTGGCGGCGTCCCAGTCGAGGCTCCATTGCTCGAGCGCCGACTGGCGGTCATTGCGCATGCAGCGCTGCGGGAAGGCGGCGATCTGCTTGCCGAGCGCGACGGCGGCGGCCAGGGCCTCGCCGTCGGCCACGACGCGGTTGGCCAGGCCCATGCCGAGCGCTTCTGCGGCGTCAACGGGCCGGCCGGTAAGGATCAGCTCCATGGCCCGCGACTGTCCGATCAGACGTGGCAGCCGCACCGTGCCAAGGTCGATCAACGGCACCCCGAAGCGGCGGCAGAAGACGCCGAAGGTCGCCCCGGCCGCCGCGACCCGCAGGTCGCACCACAGGGCCAGTTCCAGTCCTCCGGCGACGGCGAAGCCCTCGACCGCGGCGATGACGGGCTTGGAAAGGCGCAGGCGCGTGGCGCCCATGGGGCCGAAGTCACCGGTTCGTTCGACCGGATTGCCCGTCCCGACGGCGATGGCCTTGAGATCGGCGCCGGCGCAGAAGTTGCCGCCGGTTCCCGTCAGCACGGCGACTGACGCGGCCTCATCTTCGTCGAACGCCTTGAAGGCGGCGTACAGCGCTTTGGCGGTGGGGCCGTCGACCGCGTTGCGGCGGTCGGGCCGGTTGATGGCGACGATGGTGATCTCGCCGTCACGGGACACAGCGACGCTCATGCCGGTAACCTCCCTGGAAACATCAGGCGTTCAGGATGCGCGGGCGCCGCGCAGGGAAGGCAAGGCGTTTTCGGAATCCGTCAGGCCGCGGCGGGTTCCTTTTCCATCGGCCCAAGCTGACCTTCCCATTTCGCGACCACCGCAGCGGCGACCGAGTTGCCGACCACGTTGGTCGCCGAGCGGCCCATGTCCAGGATCTGGTCGACAGCCAGGATCAGCGCGATTCCGGCCTCCGGCAGTTTGAAGTAGGCCAGGGTGGCGGCGATCACGACCAGCGAGGCGCGCGGCACGCCGGCCATGCCCTTGGAGGTGACCATCAGCAGCAGGAGCATGGTGATCTGCTGGCTGACGCTCATCTCGATCCCGTAGATCTGGGCGATGAACAGGGTCGCGAAGGTGCAGTACATCATCGACCCGTCCAGATTGAACGAGTAGCCGAGCGGCAGGACAAAGGACGCGACCTTGCGGCTGACGCCGAACTTCTGCAGCTGCTCCAGCGTGCGCGGATAGGCGGCTTCGGAGCTGGCTGTGGCGAAGGCCAGCAGGATCGGCTGGCGCACCATGCCCAGCAGCACGAAGATGCGCGGCCCGACGATCAGCAGGCCCGCGAGCGCCAGCAGGCCCCACAGCACACCGAGCGACAGGTAGAAGCCGCCGATGAACTTGGCGTAGATGGCCAGGATATCGATGCCGTACTTGGCCACCGTGCTGGCCAGCGCTGCAAAGATGGCCAGCGGCGCGAGGCGCATCACATACCCGGTGACCTTGAGCATGATCGCGGCCAGCTGCTCGACCAGGCCCAGGATCTGCGGCGCCTTGTCGTCCAGGCTGGCGACGGCGACCCCGATGAAGATCGAGAAGACCACGATCTGGAGGATCTCGTTCTTGGCCATGGCGTCGAAGATCGAGCTGGGGAAGACGTGGGTGATGAACTCCTGCAGCGTCAGCTTGGAGGCGTCCACGGCTGAGGCGGACGGCTCGGGGATCGGCAGGGTCAGGCCGACGCCGGGCTGCAGCAGATGGACCATGCCGAGGCCCAGGAGCAGCGAAAAGATCGAGGCGGTAATGAACCAGAACATCGTCTTGGCCCCGACCCGCCCAACGCTGGACGCGTCGCCCATGTGGGCGATGCCCGCGACGAGGGTGGAGAAGACCAGCGGCGCGATGATCATCTTGATCAGCCGAAGGAAGACGTCCGTAACAACCTTGAACCAGACGACCGCCTCGGCGGTCTGGTCGGGGCTGAGGTATTGGTTACAGGCCCAGCCGACGCCGACGCCGAGCACCATGGCCAGGACGATGAGGGTGGTGAACAGGCGATTCATGCGGCGTCCCCGAATTCCAGTCCCGCCTTTTTCACCGGGATCGGGCTCCGCGTCCATGCGCATGCGCTATCATGGCGCCGCTGCTTGCGGAGACGACCATGGCCGATGACCTCGATGGCGTTGCGAAGACCCTCACGGACCTGATGATCCGCGCCGCGCCCGACATGACCGTGAAGGCCGCCGGTGACCGCGGCGTGCACCTGCTGGCGAGCTGGGACAATCCGCGCATGCCAGGCCAGCCCATGTGGTTCGGCGGGGTTCAGAAGATGAAGAACTACGTCAGTTTTCACCTGATGCCCGTCTACGGCCACGCCTCCCTGGCGGCGACCATTCCGCCGGACCTGAAGAAGCGCATGCAGGGCAAGAGCTGTTTCAACTTCAAGGCCGTGGACCTCGCGCTGTTCGAACAGCTCGAGGTCCTGACCCGGGCGGCGGCGGCGGTCTATGCCCGGCCGTTCAGACTTGAGGGCAAGGGCCGCGAGACGCGGATGGTGACCTGATCGGTCAGTCCTGAACCACCTTCATCGGCAGGAACCGGCTGTTGCGCAGCAGGCCGGCGGAAACCGCCGAGACCAGCAAGCCGACCGGGAAGATTTCGACAAAGGTCATCGGCAGCCGGAACAGCGGATTGGCGTACTGCACTTTCATCGCCTCCATTTCGGCGGTGATACTCGCAAGCTTGGTGGACGAGGCCCCCTTGGCGCGGGCGCCCTCGATCATTGACCGGCTGTAGTCGTCCATGAAGGTGAAGTTCGTCGCGTGGAGCGTGACTTCCCAGGCCGCGACATAGATCAGGCTGGCCACAAAGCTGATGCCGAGCCCGACCAGCAACGCCGGCAGAAAGCGGATCACCCCGCCCAGCGTGCGGTCGCGATAGTGCTTCACGCCCACAAACGTGAAGGTGAAGGCCAACAGCATGAGCGCGTAGCCCGTGACGAGCGAATGGCTGCCGTCGCCGTCCTTGCCGAAGATCATCATCAGGTTCATCGGCACGGCGACGACCATGCCGGCGAGAAGGCCGAAAATCAGGATGGTGCGGAGCATGGGTTAAGTCCCCCCGTAGTGATTGACGGCCGCAAGGGAGGCCGCGCCGACGTCCCGGACAATCGCCCAAATGGGTGATTTCGCGAAATTCACCCGGAAGATCAGGGGATCAGGCGCAGCTCCCGGGCGCGCAGGATCGCGTCGGTGCGGCGCGCGGCCTCCAGCTTCTCGTAGAGCCGGGCGACATGGGTTTTGACCGTATTGGGCGAGAGCTTGAGCTGGCGGGCGATCTCCTTGTTGGACCGCCCCGACGCCAGCAGGCCAAGGACCTCATGTTCGCGGCGGGTGATGCCCAGCGTGGTCAGAGCCGGCGTGTTGACCTCAAATCCGCCCGACAGGACCCTCGGCCGGAACAGGCGGGCGCCGACCCAGACGCCCAGGCCCAGAAATCCCCCGGCGACCAGCGCGATCCAGACCTCGCCCGCGTGGGCGCGCGCCCATATCCGGTAGTCCAGCCATTGCAGGGCCACCGCGCCCAGGGCGAGGGCCAGACCATAGATCAGCGCCGTCTTCCACATGGGGTGAGCCTAGAGGCGACGCTCCATCTCGCCAACCGACGTTCAGGTCGCTATAAGCGGCCATGACACATGAGAAAGAAGCAGCCGCCATCGTCGAGCGGCTTATTGAAGAATACGAGCGGTCCGTCTCCGCCCTGAGGGGCGCCCTGAAGACCTTCCTGACAACCGGAACCCGCCCAGACCCCGCCCTGCGGGCCGACGGCGCGTTCGTGTATCCCGAGCTGCGGATGCACTGGAGCGGAGAGAACGGCTACCCCCGGATCAGCCGCGCCTACGCTCGCATCGGCCTGCCGGGTCACTACGCCACGACGGTCACGCGTCCGCACATGTTCCGCGACTATCTGGTCGAACAGCTGGCCCTGATGATCCAGGATTTCGGCGTCGAACTCGACGTCGGCCGGTCGATGCAGGAGATCCCGTTTCCCTACGTGCTGGACGGCGGCGACATCGCCATGGCCGATGTCAGCGCCAGCGAGATCGCGCGCTGGTTCCCGACCACCGAACTGGCCCACATCGGCGACGAAGTGGCCGACGGCCTGTGGGATCCGGTGCTGGAGGCCTCGCGCCCGCTGGCCCTGTTCGACGGCCTGCGGACCGATTTCTCGCTGGCCCGGCTGAAGCACTATTCCGGCGCGCCCGCCGAGGACGTGCAGCAGTACATCCTGTTCACCAACTACCACCGCTACGTCGACGAGTTCGTGCGTTGGGGCTGCGAACAGCTGAAGGAGCCGGGCACGCGGTTCACGGCCCTGTCGGCGCCGGGCAACATCGTCGTCACCAAAGACACACCCAATCCCGAGATGACCATCGCCAACGGTCCCTGGCGTCGGCACCAGATGCCGGCCTATCACCTGATGGCGCCGGGCGGGCAGGGCGTCACCCTGGTCAACATCGGTGTTGGCCCGTCCAACGCCAAGACCATCACCGACCATCTGGCCGTGCTGCGGCCCCAGGCCTGGATCATGATCGGCCACTGCGGCGGCCTGCGCGGCAGCCAGACGATCGGCGACTACGTGCTGGCCCACGCCTACCTGCGCGACGACCATGTTCTGGACGAGGTCCTGCCGCCGGATATCCCGATCCCGTCGATCGCCGAGATGCAGCGCGCCCTCTATGACGCGGCCAAGCAGGTCAGCGGCGAGAGCGGTGAAAGCCTCAAGCGCCGGCTGCGCACGGGCACAGTCGTGACCACCGACGACCGGAACTGGGAGCTGCGCTACACCTCTTCGGCGCTGCGATTCAACCAGAGCCGCGCCGTCGCCATCGATATGGAAAGCGCCACCATCGCCGCCCAGGGCTATCGCTTCCGGGTGCCCTACGGGACGCTGCTTTGCGTGTCGGACAAGCCGTTGCACGGCGAGATCAAGCTGCCCGGCCAGGCCAACGCCTTCTACGAACGCGCTATCAGCCAGCATCTGCAGATCGGCATCGCCACCGTGGATTTGCTGCGGGCGGAGGGACCCAATTTGCACTCGCGAAAGCTGCGAGCCTTCGACGAGCCGCCGTTTAGATAGAGCTATTCAGGCTGCGATTGTTGGCCTAGAGTTCGCTCATGGCCGGCTCAAGGAAGACACCTGCGGACGATGCAACGCCGATGGGGAAAGCGCCCGGCGTGGAAGAGACGAGCGCCGTGTTCGAGGCGCCGGCTCGCGACAGGTGGACGATCGCGAGGGAACGGCTCGCTGAATACCGGCGGACGGGTGAGACGATTTCGGTCGAAGAGGCCATGGCCGAGCTTGATCGACTGATCGCCGAGCGCAGGGCCGCCAAAGGTTGAAGGCTGTTCGGCTCATGCCGGCGGCCCAGCAGGATTTTGACCGGCTGGCGGACTTTCTGCTTTCGAAGAGCCAAAACGCTGGCGAACGCGCGAAGGCGACGATCTGGTCGGCGATCGGAGATCTCGACACTTTCTCGGACCGCGGGACACTTGCCGATATGCCAGCCGAGGGCATGCGCGAACTATTCATCCCCTTTGGTCGCCATGCCTATGTGGTCCAGTATGTGGTCGGTGCTCACCAGGTGACCGTCCTGCGCATCTTCCACAGCCTCGAAGAGCGGTGACACATCCGGTCCCATCCGCTATCGACCCGCACGACGATACGGGAGCGCAGCGCCTTGACCGACACGACCGAGGAAGCCGGCTGGGCGACCGCGAAGACCCTCGCCGAAGCCCTGCCCTACATCCAGATCTACGACCGCGAGACGGTGGTGATCAAATACGGCGGCCACGCCATGGGCGAGGACTCTGTCGCCAGGCTGTTCGCCGCCGATGCGGTGCTGCTCAAGCTGATGGGCGTGCATCCGGTGGTCGTCCACGGCGGCGGGCCGCAGATTTCGGCCATGCTCGACCGGGCCGGGGTCAAGTCGACCTTCGTCGACGGCCTGCGCGTGACGGACGAGGCCACGATGGAAGTGGCCGAGATGGTCCTCTCCGGCGCCATCAACAAGGAAATCGCCAACTGGATCACCCTGGCCGGCCGGGAGGCTGACGTTCGGGGCGTAGGCCTGTCCGGCAAGGACGCGCGGCTGATCACGGTCACCCGCGCCCGTCGGACCAAAAAGGACCCTGACAGCAACATCGAACAGGTCGTCGACCTGGGCTTCGTCGGTGAGCCGCAAAAGATCGACCCGACCCTGATCCAGGTGCTGATCGATTCGGACCATGACTATATTCCGGTGATCGCCCCGATCGGCGTGTCGGAGTCCGGCCAGACCTTCAACGTTAACGCCGACACCGTGGCGGGCGCTCTCGCCGGAGCGCTGAAGGCCAAGCGCATGCTGCTGCTCACCGACGTGCCGGGGGTCAAGGACGCCAATGGCGACCTGATCCGCCAGATGACGGTGGCCGAGGCGTTCGAGCTGATCCGCAGCGGTGTCGCCACCGGCGGGATGATCCCCAAGCTGGAAACCGCCATCGCGGCCGTCGACGCCGGGGTCGAGGCGGTAGTCATTCTCGACGGCCGCCGGCCCCACGCCATGCTGGTCGAGCTGTTCACGGAGCACGGCGCGGGGACCATGGTGAAGCCGTGAGCGTCGCAGACCTCACGCACATCGACACCTGGCTGTTCGATCTCGACAACACGCTCTACCCGATCGAGAGCGAGGTCATGACCCTCGTCGCCGGGCGGATGACCGACTTCATGGAGAAGATCACCGGTCTGCCGCGTGAAGAGGCGCGGGCGATCCAGAAGCGTTACTACGAAGGTCACGGCACGACCCTGGCAGGTCTGATGGCCAACAACCACGGTGTCGATCCGGAAGAGTTTCTGACGCACGTTCACGACGTATCGCTCGACGCCCTGTCGCCTGACGCCGTCCTGATCGCCGGCCTGCAGCGCCTGCCGGGGCGCCGCCTGGTGTTCACCAACGGATCGGCGGAACACGCCGTGCGGGTGCTGGAGCGGATGGAGATGGCCCATCTGTTCGAGGACATCTTCCACATCGCGGCCGCCGACTACATTCCCAAGCCGGCCCGCGCGACCTTCGAGAAGATGATGGCGGCGCACGATGTGGCGCCCTTGGGGGCTATCTTCTTCGAGGATAGCGAGAAGAACCTTGCCCCGGCCGCTGAGCTGGGCATGACCACGGTGCTGGTGGGGCCGCACGCCGCCGCCTCTGCCGCCACGTTCATCGACCACCGCACGAACGACCTCGCCGCCTTCCTGAACAGCGCGCGGGTGAAGAGGACCGCTGCATGACCGCCGTGACGCTCGCCGACCTTGAAACCGAGATCGAGGCGGCCTGGGACGCCCGCGACGCCGTCTCGTCCGCGACGACCGGACCTGTCCGCACGGCCATCGAGGAAACGCTCAGCCTGCTCGACTCCGGCAAGGTGCGGGTCGCCGAGAAGGTCGACGGCGAATGGGTCGTGCGACAGTGGGCCAAGAAGGCCGTGCTGCTGTCCTTCCGCCTGAACCCCAACGTCGTGGTGCGCGCCGGCGCCATGGGCGGCGCGGTGGGGCCCTGGTGGGACAAGGTGGCCAACAAGTTCGAAGGCTGGGAAGCGCCGCAGTTCGAGGAGGCCGGCTTCCGCGCGGTGCCGGGCGCGATCGTCCGCCGCGGCGCCTACGTGGCGAAGAACGTCATCCTGATGCCCTCGCTCGTGAACATCGGCGGCTACGTCGATGAAGGCACGATGGTCGACACCTGGGTCACGGTCGGGTCCTGCGCCCAGATCGGCAAACGGGTGCACCTGTCGGGCGGCGTCGGCATCGGCGGGGTGCTCGAGCCGCTGCAGGCCAACCCGACAATCATCGAGGACGACTGCTTCATCGGCGCCCGCTCCGAGGTTGTCGAGGGCGTGATCGTCGGCCAGGGCAGCGTGCTGAGCATGGGCGTGTTCCTGACCTCGACCACCAAGATCGTCGACCGCAAGACCGGCGAGGTCCATCGCGGCTACGTGCCGCCCTACAGCGTGGTCGTCCCCGGCAGCTTGCCGGATCCGCACGGCGGCCCGAGCCTGTCCTGCGCCGTC
>JBKJII010000424.1:0-7075 GCA_046598505.1 Caulobacter sp.
CCACACTGACCTGGCTTTCAGCGACGACGTGGCAGCGCGGTTTCTTGCCTACGGCTGGAACGTCGAACACGTGGGCGACGCCAACGACACCCAGCGGTTCAGCGAAGCCGTGCGGGCCTTTCGAGGCTCCAAGAGCGTGCCCACTCTGATCATCGTCGACAGCCACATCGGCTATGGCGCTCCACACAAGCACGACACGGCGGCCGCCCACGGCGAGGCTCTCGGCGAAGAGGAGGTGCGCCTCGCCAAGCGCGCCTACGGTTGGCCCGAGGACGCCCAATTCCTGACGCCGCCGGGAGTCCCGGAGCATTTCCAGCTCGGCATCGGTGAGCGGGGAGGCCGACTCCAGTCGAAATGGTCGGACCTGCTCAGCGCCTACCGACTGCCGTTTCCGAAGTTGGCCGAAGAGCTGGACCAGTTGCAAGTGCGTGAGCTGCCAGACGGCTGGGACGCGGACCTGCCCAGCTTTCCCACCGATCCCAAGGGTGCCGCCACGCGCGTGTCCGGGGGCAAGGTGATCAACGCCCTGGCGAAGAACTATCGGTGGATGATCGGCGGCGCTGCAGACCTGTCTCCCTCGACCATGACCAACCTGACCTTTGAAGGAGCGGGCGACTTCGAAGCCGGAAAGTATGCCGGCCGCAACCTGCACTTCGGCATCCGCGAGCACGGCATGGGCGCCGTCCTCAACGGCATGGCCCTTTCGGGCCTGCGAGCCTACGGCGCAACCTTCCTGGTGTTCTCGGACTATATGAAGCCGGCGATGCGCCTGGCTGCGCTGATGGGCTTGCCGACCATCTACGTCTTCACTCATGACTCCATCGGTCTGGGCGAAGATGGGCCCACACACCAGCCGATCGAGCAGCTGCTTTCCCTGCGCAGCATACCGGGCTTGATCACCTTGCGACCCGCCGACGCCAATGAAGTGCTTCAAGCCTGGCGGGTGATCGCCCAATTGAAGGACCGGCCGGCGGCCCTTGTTCTGAGCCGACAGACGCTGCCGACTTTCGACCGGGAAGTTTATGCCTCCGCCCAAGGCGTGGCCAAAGGAGCCTATGTGATGGCCGACGCCCGGCCCGGAACTCCCGAAGTGATCCTGATCGGCACGGGCAGCGAGGTTGAGTTGTGCGTGCACGCCTATGAGGCCCTCGAGCGCGACGGCGTGGCCGTCCGCCTGGTGAGCATGCCGTCGTGGGAGCTGTTCGAGCAGCAGGACTGGACCTATCGCGAAAGCGTTCTGCCGCCCTGCGTCAGGGCGCGCGTCTCGGTCGAGGCGGGATCGGTGATCGGCTGGGACCGCTATACGGGCGAAGACGGCGCCATAATCGGTATGCACAGCTTTGGCGCATCGGCGCCGATCAAGGCCGTGATGATCCGGTTCGGCTTCACGGCGCAAGCGGTGCTGGACGCGGCCAGGGTGCAGATCGCGCTCGCCAGGGAGACGTCACAATGAACCCCCTCAAGCAGCTTGAGGCGTGCGGCCAGGCGCCGTGGTTGGACTATCTCAGTCGCAGCCTCGTGGAACAGGGCGACCTCGCCGCCATGATCGAGCGGGACGGCCTCAAGGGCGTGACGTCAAACCCGACCATCTTCCAGAAGGCGATCGGAGAGAGCGACGAATACACGGGCGCCATCAAGGCCCTCTTGGCCAAGGCTGACCACAGCGTCACAGAAATCTACGAGCACCTGGCCGTCAAAGACGTCCAGACCGCCGCCGATATCCTGCGCGGGGTGTATGACAGGACCGCAGCCCGAGACGGCTACGTAAGCCTTGAATGCTCGCCTTACCTGGCCAACGATACGGAGGCCACCGTCGCCGAGGCGCTGCATCTGTGGGAGGTCGTGAACCGGCCGAACCTGATGGTGAAGGTTCCGGGGACGCCCGCGGGCATCCCGGCCATCCGCCGCCTGATCGGCCGTGGCGTCAACATCAACATCACCCTGCTCTTCTCGATCGGGGTCTATGAGCAGGCGGCCCAAGCCTACATCGCAGGCCTCGAGGACTTCAGGCGTGCGGGCGGTGACCTCTCGAAGGTGGCGAGCGTCGCCAGCTTCTTCGTCAGCCGGATCGACACCGCTGTGGACAGGAGGCTGGAGGCCCTGGGCGACAAGTCCACAGCCGGCGCTCTCCGCGGCAAGGTCGCGATCGCGAACGCGAAGATCGCCTACGTCCAATACAAATCCCTGTTCCGCGGAGCGCGCTGGGGCGCTCTCGCCGCCGCCGGAGCCCAGACGCAACGGCTGCTTTGGGCCTCTACGAGCACCAAGGATCCGGCGCTCAGGGAGACGGTCTATGTCGAGGCCCTGGTGGGGCGCGACACGGTCGATACCATTCCCCCCGCGACCATGGATGTCTTCCGAGACAGAGGCGTCGTGAAAATCGACGCGATCGAGCAGGATCTCGACGCGGCCCGTACCACACTTGCCGCGCTGAAGGCGTCGGGGGTGTTGATCGACGACATTGCCAAGGACCTTGTGGACGACGGCGTTCAAAAGTTCGCGGAGTCGTTTGATGCGCTGTTCGGCGCGATCGCCATCCATCGCCGCGATGCCCTGAGCGAGCGGTCGCGGTGGCTAATCGGCGAGACGACCGGCCAGACGTCGTGAGCGGCGCCAGCGATATCCGTCTGCTGTTGAGCGACGTCGACGGGACCCTGGTTCGCAAAGACAAGGTTCTGACCGCGGCCTCGCTGGCTGCAGTTGCGGCCTTGCGGGCGGCGGGCATCGGACTTGCCATCACCAGCGCCCGACCGCCGCGCGGGCTGCAGATGTTGGTCGAACCCCTGGGACTGACGCTGCCTATTGCCGGGTTCAACGGCGGGCTGATGGTCAATCCGGACCTTGGCGTCGTCGAAGGCCATCCGCTCGACCCTGTCGTAGCCCGAAGGATCTTTGACCTTCTGACGAGCGAGGGGCTAGGCGTCTGGATCTATACCGAGACTGAGTTGCTGGTCCTCGACGCCCAGGGGCCCCACGTGGCGCGTGAGGCATGGATCCTGCAGTTCGAGCCTACGGTCGTCCCCGCCTTTACCGACATCCATCTGGCGCGGCCCTTCAAGATCGTCGGCGTGTCGGATGACCAGGCCCTGGTCGCAAGAGTCGAAAAGACCGCTCAGGACCTGCTGGGAACGCCGGTCAGCGCCACGCGATCGGCGTCCTACTTCCTGGATGTCACCCATCCGCTCGCCAACAAGGGGGCGGTTGTCACCGCTCTGGCCAGACGACTGAACATCTCGCAGCAGCAGATTGCCACTATCGGCGACATGCCCAACGACTTGCTGATGTTCCACCAGAGCGGCTTTTCGATCGCCATGGGCAATGCCAGCGACGAGGTCAAGGCGAAGGCCAGCGCGGTGACCGACAGTAATGATGACGACGGCTTCGCCAAGGCTGTGCAGCGGTTCCTGTTGCGCTCGAACGCCGCATGAAGCCGCCCCCTGGGATGCGAGGATCGCCATGACGCCGCGAATGAGGGAAATCCTCAGCTGGTACGGCTCGGACAACCCCGGGACGGTGGCCAACCTGTACCGCCTGCTGAACCATGGTCGATTGGGAGGGAGTGGAAAGCTGGTCATCCTGCCGGTCGACCAGGGCTTCGAACACGGCCCGGCCCGCTCTTTCGCGCCAAACCCACCAGCCTACGACCCCCGCTATCACTTTGAGCTGGCCATCGAGGCCGGCTGCAACGCCTATGCGGCGCCGCTGGGGTTCCTTGAGGCCGGCGCGCGCGAGTTCGCCGGCGAAATTCCGCTCATCCTGAAGATCAACGACAACAACAGCCTGCTGGATCAGCCGGACCCGAACCAGGCCCTGACGGCCAGCGTTCAGGACGCCCTGCGCCTGGGGTGCGCCGCGATCGGTTACACCATCTATCCGGGGTCCGCCCACCAACTGGAGATGTTCAGCCAGCTGCGCGCTTGCGCCGAGGAAGCCAAACGATGCGGCCTGGCCGTGGTTGTATGGTCCTATCCCCGTGGTTCGGGGCTTAGCGAGGCCGGTGAAACCGCCATCGACGTCTGCGGCTACGCAGTGCAAATCGCCGCCCAACTGGGCGCCCACATCATCAAGGTCAAGCTGCCGTCGGCCAACATCGAACAGGATGCAGCGCGCGAGGTCTATGAGAGGGAGCAGATCCCCATCGCCACCCAGGCTGAACGAGTCCGGCACGTAATGGACTGCGCGTTCGCCAGTCGACGGGTCGTCATCTTCTCCGGCGGCGCGACATTCGACAACGACGCACCGTTACTGGAAGAGATCAGGGCCATTCACGCGGGCGGCGGCTTCGGCTCGATCCTGGGCCGCAATTCGTTCCAGCGGCCGAAGGCCAAGGCGCTGCAGATGCTGAGAGCCGTGATGGACATCTACGCCGGGGCCGAGACTTGACCATGTCCAGGACCGCGCCCATCGGCGAAGTGTGGGTACTGAGCGACAGAGACAACCATCCCAGCCGCCTGGCCGACGACGATTTGCAAGGCTGCACCCTTCTGGAAGTCTCCATGCCGGTTCCCTCATGAAAAGCCTGATCGTTTTCGACCTCGACGGCACTTTGGCGAAAAGCAAATCGTCCCTGGATAGGGAGATGGCCAAACTGTTGGGGGAGCTGCTGGAGGTGATCAAGGTAGCGATCATTTCCGGCGGCGCATGGCCCCAATTTCAAAAACAGCTGCTGGCCCAGCTGCCCCAAGACGATCGTCTGAAGGATCTCTTTCTGCTCCCCACCAGCGGCACGAGATTTCTCAAGTACGACGGCCAATGGAAGCAGCTCTACGCGGAAGATTTTTCGGCCGGAGAGAAGGCCAAAATCATCAGCGCATTGACCCTCTCATTCGAGCAATCCGGCCTGAAGCCGGCCAATCGGTGGGGCGAGATCATCGAAGATCGCGGCAGCCAGATCACCCTGTCCGCCATGGGCCAGGATGCGCCCCTGGACGAGAAGAAGAACTGGGATCCGGACTTCGAGAAGCGCAAGGCCATCCGCGAGATCCTGGACCCGCTACTGCCGCAGTTTTCTATCGGCCTTGGCGGATCAAGCTCCATCGACGTCACTCGGCCGGGCGTCAACAAGGCCTACGGCATCCGAAAGCTCAGGGAGGTTTTGGGCCTGCCCATCGCGGAGATTATGTTCATCGGCGACGCGCTGTTTCCGGGCGGTAACGACTACCCGGCGCGGGAAACCGGCGTCACCTGCATCCAGGTGCGTGATCCGGACGAGACCAAGCGGATCATCGAAACCATAATTGCCTGTGTGGCCAAGTAGATGATCCCGTTCAAACTGGAGCGAATGGGCGTTGTCATGCAGCCCTTGGCGGGCGAGCCCAATGAGGTCGAGGGCGTCCTGAATCCTGCCGCCATCCGGGGACGCGACGGTCAGCTGTACCTGTTCCCGCGCATGGTCGGGAGGGGAAACTATTCCCGGATCGGCATCGCCCGCGTGCTGTTTGACAAGTCGGGCGACCCGACCGGCGTCGAGAGGATGGGCATCGCCCTTGAGCCCGAGACCGACTACGAATTGGCCGACGGCCACGGCGGATGTGAAGACCCCCGTATCACCTACATGGAGTCCTTGGGGCACTATGTGATGACCTACACCGCCCTGTCGCCCAAAGGCCCTCGCATTGCCATCGCCCGGTCGGAGGATCTAATCCATTGGAGGCGCGTCGGCCTGGCGAATTTTCATCCCCACCGTGGCATCCGCTTCGACGGCGTCGATGACAAGGACGCCAGCGTTTTCCCGACTTTCATTTCCGATCCGTCCGGCAATCCCTCGATCGGATTGATTCATCGGCCACTCTTTCCGGGGGCCTGTCCGGAAGAGCTGGTGGAGCTGTCCCCGCTACCGCCCCCAAATCCCGATATGGAAAGCATCTGGATTTCATACCGGAATGCGGACGCCCACGGCGGGTTGCAGAACAATTGCCAGTTCGTCGCCCACCACCGCTTGGCCTGCCCGGAGGAGCCGTGGGAGCGGTTGAAGATCGGCGCGGGCCCCCCGCCGATTCTGTGTCGCCACGGCTGGTTGCTGCTCTATCATGGCGTCCACGAACGAGCCGGGTCCACGCCGGCCCATCGGAAGCTATCGTATTCGGCTGGGGCCATGGTGCTGTCTCGGGAACACCCGGACAGGGTCATTTATCGATCACCCGAGCCCGTGCTTGTTCCGGAAGTTGAACTCGAACTCCACGGCGCCGTCGATAGCGTTGTCTTTCCCACGGGCATCGACCGGCGGGACGATCTTGGAACGCCCGACCGGTTCGACGTCTATTACGGCATGGCTGATGATCGCATCGGCGTCGCCCGCCTGTCGGTCCCGGAAACACTGCCCGGCCTGCCGACCTCGCGATAACCAGGGCCGGAGCATAGGGCGCGCGCCGCCCCGCCCAACGGGGCTGCGCGCCGTCGCGGGCGGCGCACTCAGGCGGTCCAGCGCCAGTCCTTGACCTCAGGCATGTCCTCGCCGTGCTCGCTGATATAAAGCTTGTGCCGCTCCATTGTGGTCCAGTAACGCGCCGTCGCGTCCTCCACCTGGTCCAGCAGCCGGGGAACGCGACTGATGGCGTCCAGCGCCAGTTGATAGCGGTCCAGGTTGTTCAGCACGACCATGTCGAACGGCGTGGTGGTCGTCCCTTCCTCCCGGAAGCCCCGAACATGGATGTTGCCGTGATTGCGCCGCCGGTAGGTCAGCTTGTGGATGATCGCCGGATAGCCATGGAAGGCAAAGATGACCGGCGTATCGGTCGTGAACAGCGCGTCGAAATCCTGATCTTCCAGGCCGTGGGGATGCTCGGACTGGGGCTGCAGGATCATCAAATCGACCACGTTGACCACGCGGATCCGGATATCCGGAACATACTGACGCAGGAGGGTCACGGCGGCGAGCGTCTCAAGGGTCGGCACGTCGCCAGCGCACGCCATGACCACATCGGGGTCGTCATCGCTGTCGCCGGCCCATTCCCATACGCTGGCGCCGACCGCGCAATGGCGGTCCGCCGCCTCGATGTCCAGCCATTGCCACTCCGGCTGTTTGCCAGCGACGATCAGGTTCACATAGTTGCGGCTGCGCAGGCAGTGGTCGGCC
>JBKJII010000239.1:0-14250 GCA_046598505.1 Caulobacter sp.
ACCGCAGGGCGGGGAACATTTCTGCGGAAAACAGGGCCGGGTGACCGCGGCGTCCGCCACAGATGGGCGCCGCCGCGCGCGCGCCGTTCGCCAGCGCTTCGGCCAGCTTCGGCGCGATGGCCCGCGGGATACGCGGCATGTCGCCGAGGAACACGAACACGCCGGTCGTGTCGGCGGCAAGTCCGGCCACCCCGCTTCGCAGCGAGGCGCCCATGCCTTCGGCGTGCTGGAGGTTGTGCAGAAGATGCAGGCGATCCTTGTGCCCCTCCCGGTCGGCGAAGCGGCTGGCCGCTTGCAGAACGGCCGGATCGGCGCCCCAGACGACGGTCACGGCCCGCACCGGGGCGGCGAAAGCGGCCTCCAGCGCTGCGTCGAGCAACAGGCCGTCGCCCCAGGATGCGGTCAGCTTGCCACCCCCGAAACGCGAGCCTGCACCGGCCGCCAGAACAATCGCTTCGAGCGCCTCTGTCTTCACCACCGTCTCCGCCCTATTCTATCGACGGTATGACAGCTTCAAGCGCCCGTCCCGCCCTGATCGACGGCTTCGGCCGCACCGTGACCTATCTGCGGGTTTCGGTGACGGATCGCTGCGACCTGCGCTGTGTCTACTGCATGGCCGAGAAGATGGTCTTCCTGCCCAAGGCGGAAGTGCTGACGCTCGAGGAGCTGGACCGGATCTCGAGCGCCTTCATCGGGCTTGGTGTGCGCAAGCTGCGGCTGACCGGCGGCGAGCCGCTGGTGCGCAAGGGCTTCATGAGCCTGGTCGAAAGCCTGTCGCGACATCTGGCGTCCGGGGCGCTGGACGAGCTGACCCTGACCACCAACGGCACCCGGCTGGCCGAGTTCGCTACCGATCTGGCCCGGCTGGGCGTGCGCCGGATCAACGTCTCGATGGATACGCTGAAGCCGGACCTGTTCCGCACCCTCACGCGCGGTGGCGACATCGCCAAGGTCATCGCCGGCGTCGAGGCGGCCCAGGCGGCGGGCATCGCGGTCAAGATCAACGCCGTTGCCCTGGCGCAGGACAACGCCGCGGAGATCCCGGACCTGATCCAGTGGGCCCACGGCCGGGGGCTGGGCATGACCCTGATCGAGACCATGCCGCTGGGCGAGGTCGAGGCCGACCGGACCGACCAGTTCCTGTCCCTGGAACAGGTGCGGCGGGAGCTGTCCAGCTACTGGACCCTGACCGACCTGCCGCTGAACACCGGCGGGCCCGCGCGCTATGTGCGGGTTGAGGAGACAGGCGGGCTGCTCGGGCTGATCACGCCGCTGAGTCACAATTTCTGCGAGGCCTGCAACCGGGTGCGGCTGACCTGCACGGGGACGCTGCACACCTGTCTCGGCCGCGAAGACGCCTCGGACCTGCGGGCGGTGCTGCGCGCCGGGGCCGGTGACGAGGAGCTGGTCGAGGCCATCCGTCATGCCGTCGACGCCAAACCGCAGGGTCACGATTTCCAGATCGCGCGCGGCCAGGCGCCGGCCACCCGTCGACATATGTCGACGACGGGCGGCTGAGATGGCCAGGGTGCTGCTGTTCGGGCGGCTCGCCGACGTGGCCGGCTGGCGCGAGCGCGCGGTCGCGGCGGACAGTCTGTCGGCCTTGCGCGCGGCGCTGACCAACGCCGATGCGGCGCTCGGTGAAGCCCTGGCCGGGCCGGGCGTGCAGGCCGCCGTCGACAAGACCATCACCCGCGGAGAAGCGGCGCTGACGGCGGCGTCCGAGGTCGCCTTCCTGCCGCCGATGAGCGGCGGATGACCGTTCGTCTCCAGCCTGAGCCGTTTGATCCCGGGGCCCTGCTGACCGCTTTCTGCGCCGGGCGGACCGAGACCGGCGCGGTGGCCAGCTTCACCGGCATCGCCAGGGCCGAAGCGGGCGCGACGACGACGCTGGAGCTGGAAGCCTATCCCGGCTTCACCGACGCAGAGATCGCGCGCATCGGTGGCGCGGCGGCGGAACGTTGGGGCCTGCAGGACTGGCTGGTGGTGCATCGCGTGGGACAGATCGCCCCGGGCGAGCCGGTGGTGTTCGTGGCGACCGCGTCGAGCCATCGCCGCGAGGCGTTCGAGGCCTGCGATCACCTGATGGACTATCTCAAGAGCCGGGCGCCCTTCTGGAAGAAGGAGCATGGTCCTGACGGCGCGCGCTGGATCGAACCGACCGATCGTGACAGGACAGACGCCGAACGCTGGGAGACCTGAATGACCTCGCCCTTCCCCATCGGCGGCAAGATCGACGAGAGCCTGGCGGTGACGCCGGTTCGCGTGGCCGTGCTGACCGTTTCCGACACCCGGGACGAAGAAAGCGATACCTCGGGCCATCTGCTGGCCGGACGGGTGACGGCCGCCGGGCATGAGCTGGCTGACAAGCGTATGGTCAAGGACGACGTCGCCGCCATCCGCCAGCAGATCGAGGCCTGGGTCGCCTCAGGCTCGGTCGACGCCATCGTCACCACCGGCGGCACAGGCCTGACCGGCCGCGATGTGACGCCCGAAGCCGTGCGGCCCCTGTTCGACAAGGAAATCGACGGCTTCTCGGTGATCTTCCATCTGGTCAGCTATCAGTCGGTGGGTCTGTCGACCCTGCAGTCGCGGGCGTTGGCGGGGATCGTCAAGGGCGTGTTCGTGTTCTGCCTGCCGGGGTCCAACGGTGCGGTGAGGGACGGCTGGGACGGAGTCATCGCCGCCCAGCTCGACAGCCGCCACCGGCCCTGCAACATGGTCGAGCTGATGCCCCGGCTGCTCGAAAAATGAGGCTGCTGGAACCATGAGCAAGCTCACCCACATTGACGACGAAGGCCGCGCCCGCATGGTCGATGTGTCCGACAAGCCGTCCACGGCGCGCGAGGCGGTCGCGACAGGTCTGGTGCGGATGGATGCGGCGACCCGCGATCTGGCGCTGTCGGGGGATGCCAAAAAGGGCGACGTGCGGGCGACGGCCGAGATTGCCGGCGTCATGGCGGCCAAGAAGACGTCCGACCTGATCCCGCTCTGCCACCCGCTGGCCCTGTCGAAGGTCGAGGTTGTGGTGACGCCGCACGATGAAGGGCTGGCGGTTCGGGCGCGGGTCAAGACCACCGGCCCGACCGGGGTCGAGATGGAGGCGCTGACGGCGGTGTCTGTGGCCTGCCTGACGATCTACGACATGCTCAAGGCCGCCGACAAAGGCATGGTCATCGACGCCGTGCGGCTGGAAGAAAAAACCGGCGGCAAGTCGGGTGAGTGGCGGCGGCTGCATACGCTGTAGTTCGAAACCCTCTCCCGCAGGGAGAGGGGGGGGCCCGTGCGCAGCATGGGAGGGTGAGGGGTTACGCCGCCGGATCGCTATTCCCGACCATCCCTAACCCCTCAACCTCCCACCCTGCTTCGCCGAGGCTCCGCAGGGCGGGCCCCTCCTTCTCCCTTTGGGAGAAGGATTTTAGCGCAATCACCTCTCCCACCGTCGCCACAGCCACCTCCCAGGGGGCCTTGCCGCCGAGGTCGAGGCCGATGGGCGCGCGCAGTTTTTCCAGCCCGATGCCCGTGACGCCCGCCGACCGCAACATCGCGATCCGCTCGGCCAGCCGCTTGCGGGCCCCGAGCAGGCCGACGTAGGGCGCGGGTGAGGGCAGGGCGGCCAGCAGGGCCTCGTGGTCGGTGTCGAGGTCGTGACTGCAGACGGCGACGGCGGTCCAGGCATCGAGGCCGATGGCGGCCAGCGCGACCGTCGGTGTCTCGCGACTGTAGGCGACGCCGGACAGGGGTGGCGGGCCGGCTGGACCTCGCGGGCGGATGAGGGTGGTCTCGAAACCCGACTGGGCGCCGAGTTGGGCGATGGCCAGAGCGGTCGGGTCGCCGCCGATCACCGCCAGCCGCCAGACCGGGTCGTGTCGGCGAACCAGGGCTCCGGACGGGGCTGACGGGGCCTCGCCGCAGGACCGCGTCACGCCGTCGGTAACCCAGACCGCCGGACGGCGGGCGTCCATCAGCCGGAACAGTTCGGCCGTCGCCGCGTCGCCGGGCAGGACCCGTTCCAGCAGGATCTCGATCCGCGCGCCGCAGAGCAGCCGGATGTCCGGCCAGGGGCTGCCTTCGCCGTAGACCAGCCGACGCGGCGCGCCGTCGGTCAGGCAGGCCCGGGCGTGGCCCGCCACATCGCCCTCGACGCAGCCGCCGGACAGGAAGCCCGAGACCAGCCCGTCTGCGAAGACCATCTGTGTTCCGACAGGCCTGGGCCCGCCGTCGCCCAGCGCCGCGATGGTGGCCAGCACAGCCGGCCTGCCCGCCGCCAGCGCCCCGCGCAGGGCGGGCCGCTGGTCGTCGGCGAGGCCGTAGTCGGGCCAGTCCGGGAGGGGGGTGTCCATCGGCCGGACATTAACCCCAGCGAAACGGTCTCGATACCTGTTCCTTAAGGGTCTGGCGCGCATGGTTATCCCGGACTTCACCACGAAGCCGCGAGGAAACCCTCATGGGCCACGCCGCCTTCATCCCCGCTCCGCCCGCCCCGAAAGGGGGGCCGCGGCTGCGCGCGCGCGGTTGCCGGCTGTGGGATGCTGACGGCGACGAGCGCATCGATTTCGACATGGCCGGCGGGTCGGCCCTGCTTGGTCACGCTCATCCGGCCGTGGAATCCGCCATCGCCGACGGCGCGCCCGCCGAGGGCGCGGTCGAAGCCGCGCTGTCCGATCTGCTGCCCGGATCCTGCGCCGTGCGCTTCTGCGCCGAGGAGTCCCAGGCCCTGCCCGCAGCCATCGACGCCGCCCGCCGCGCCACCGGTCGCCGCCGCGCCGCCGTCTGGGATGTGACGGCCGGGGCCTATGGCGGCCTCGATGATCTGGCCGCCATCATCATCGACCCGCTCGGCGCCGACCAGGCCGAGCTGGTCGCCGTTCGCCGCGCGGCCGACGCCGCCGGCGCGGTGCTGATCTTCGACGAGGGCGTCTCCGCCTTCCGCGTTCACGAGAACGGCGCCCAGGGCCTCAGCGGCGTCTCGCCCGACATGGCCGTGCATGGTTCGGCCCTGGCTAACGGCCGGTCGATCGGCGCGGTCTGTGGCCGTCCGGACCTGATCTTCGCCCTCGACGCCGAGGACATGCCTGCGCCCGCGACGCCCTCGCTGGCCGCCGCCGGCGCGACGCTGAGACTGCTGGCCCTCGACCCTGTCGCGCCGCGCCTGCGGGTGCTGGGCGCCGAACTGCAGGCCGAGGTAGCGCATCTGGCCGAGATGACCGGCGCCGATCACCTGTTCACGCTGGACGGCGATCCGTCGCTGCCCACGCCGCTGTTCGCCCGCCCGCAGATCGAAGGCCTGTGGCTTCGCGGCATGGCCGGCCGCGGCTTTGTCGTGGTCGGTCCGCACGCCCTGTCCGCCGCGCACGGCGAGCCCGAAGTCGCCGCCCTGATCGCCGCCTACGCCGCCCTGCTGCCGCGCATGATCGAGGAGGGCCGCCGTCTGGGCCCGACCCGCCGCGCGGACTTTCTTTACGACGTCCGTCCAGAAGGACACGCATGAACCCGCTACTCTCCAAGCTTGGCCTGGGCTCGGCCCAGTTCGTCCCCGGCGCTTCGATGCCGACGCGTGGTCGCACGCCTGAAGTCGAGGCGCGTGACATCCTGACCATCGCCGCGCGTGGCGGGCTGTCGGTGTTCGACGCCTCGGGCGCCTGGGGCCGCGCCGAGACGCTGCTCGGTGACCTGATGCCGCGTCCGCTGCCGTTCCGGCTGGTGATCGCCACCGTGCGCCCGGACAAGGGTCCTGACTTTGTCGAGGGCGAGCTGCGCGCCAGCCTGGCCCGCCTGGGCGTGACCCACGCCGACGCCGTCGTCGTGCCGCTGGCCGGGGACCTGTTCGGACCGCAGGGCCTGGCCATGTGGACCCGGCTCCAGCATCTGCGTGATGCCGGGCTGATCGGCAAGATCGGCATCTCGCTGCATTCCACGGACGATCCCGTCGGGGTCGTGCGCCGTTTCAAGCCGGACCTGATCCAGGCCCCGGCCTCGCTGCTCGACCAGCGCATGCTGGCCGACGGCACGCTGGAGCGGATCGCCGGCATGGGGGTCGAGGTGCAGCTGCGCTCGATCTTCCTCAACGGCCTGCTGTTCCTGCCGCTCGACCGTATTCCGACGCCGCTGAAGGCGGCCTCGGGCTCGCTGTCGAGGGTGCGGCGCATGATCGCCGAGGGTCGCAGCGATCCGCTGCAGGCCGCGCTCGGCTTCGCCCTGTCGCGTCCCGAAGCCAGCACCGTGCTGGTCAATGTCACCACCGCCGCCGAGCTGTCGGCCGTCATCGCGGCCGCCGCCAGCCCGCCCCCTGATCTCGACTGGAACGAGATGGCCATCGACGACCCGGTGGCGCTCGATCCTCGCCGGTGGGCCGCCGCCTAGCCGGCTACCCGCCCCGGCATCGCTCAGAAGGAGCACGCCAATGACCCTCGCCATCGTTCAGGCCCGGATGGGCTCCAAGCGACTGCCCGGCAAGGCCCTCTCGCCGCTGGCCGGCCAGCCGCTGATCTGGCGCCAGCTGGAACGCCTCAAGGGCGCCCGCACCCTCACCCGCATCGTCGTGGCCACCAGCTGCGAGGCCAGCGACGACGCCCTGGCCGCCTGGCTGGTGTCGCAGGGCCAGGCCGTGTTCCGCGGCGCCCCCAGCGATCTGCTCGACCGGTTCGCGCGTTGCGCGGAGTCCGCCGGCCCGGCCGCCCATGTGGTCCGGATCAAGGGCGACGCGCCGTTCGTCGATCCGCGCGTGATCGACGAGGCCGTGCATATGGCGCGGGTCAGCGGCGCCGACTACGTTTCCAACCGTGACCCGGCCAGCTTTCCCAAGGGCCTGGAGGTCGAGGTGATCGCCACCCCGGCCCTGATCGCCGCCGCCGCCGAGCCGCGCGAGATCAAGGCGCGGGTCTCCCCGACCGCCTTCATCCGCGCCAACCCGGGCCGGTTCTCGATGGCCAGTTTCAGCGCGCCGCGCGACCTGTCAAAGCTCGACTGGCGGGTGAAGACCGCCGCCGACCTGGCCTTCGCCCGCTCGATCTACGGCGCCCTGTACGCCGCCGACCCGGGCTTCGGCATGGCCGATGTGCTCGACCTGGTCGGCGGACGTCAGGACCTGGGCAAGCTCAGTTACGCAGCCTGAAGCCAACGAACAGGCCGCGGCCCGCTTCGCCGTAGCCGATCGACTGCTGATAGGTCTCGTCGGTGAGGTTCACCACGCGGGCCGTCAGGTCGATCGTGTCGCTCAGGCGCCAGCTGCCGGCGAGGTTGGCGGCGACGAAGCCGTCCCGCCGCGCCGGTGAGAAGGTCGAGGGGTCGGAGTCGGCCTGTTCGCCTTCGGCGCGGACGGTCAGCGCCGCCTTCAGCCGGTCACCGGTCCACAGCAGGCTCAGCGATCCGGAATGCTCCGGCGCGCGGAGCAGTTCGGCGCCCGTCGTTTCGTCGACCGCATCCTCGTAGGTGTAGGCGGCCTTCAGGCTGAACCGGTCGGTCAGGCCGGTTTCGGCCTCGACTTCCACACCCGTGGTCCTGGTGCGGTCAATGTTCACATAGCGGCCGACGCCGTAGCTGATCTGGTCCTCGACCTGCAGCGAGAAGCCGGTGACGCGGACGGAGTGGCGGTCGTCGTCCGAGCGCCAGGACAGGCCCACATCCCAGCCCTCGGCCGTCTCGGGCTTGAGGCCGGTCGAGGGGCCCGCTGGAAAGCAGAAGTCGCAGACCGTCTGGCTGATCGTCGGCGTCTTGAAGCCCTGGCCGAAGCTGGCTGACAGCAGCACGCCGTGGCCCGCGTCGAGCACCCCGGCCAGCCGGGCGGTGGTCTTGGCGTCATAGTCGTCCGGCGCGTCGTGGCGCAGGCTGGCGGTGAGGGTCAGGGGCTCGACCGGCGAGATGCGCACCACGCCGAAGGCCGAGGTCGCCCCGAGATCGGAGGTCGCGCCCGTGCTGATCGACGCTTCCGTGTCATCGCGCTCCAGGCCGAGCAGGAAGGCGAAGGCGTCGTCGGCATGGCCCCGCCCAGCGGTCCAGCGCCAGGTCGTGCGGCGGGCGTCGTAACTGGAGGAAAAGGCCGAGATGTTGTCGCGGGTCAGGTCGTAGAGGCTGACGCTGAACACCTGGTCCAGGCCGAGCAGGTCGTCGGCCGCCACGCGGGCGAAACCGGTCCAGCTGCGGCTCTTTGAGCGGTCGGCCGTGTCGCCGAAAGTGAAGAAGGCGTCGTAGCCGTCGAGGTCGGCGTCGGCCTCGTTGTAACGCAGGCGGCCGTCTAGCCTGACCTTGCCGCCGAGGTTCAGCCGCCCGTTGGCGCCGACGGTCCAGCTGGTGAAGCCGTCCGCCTCCGTGCCGACGGCGGCTTTCGAGACGCCGTCGCTGGAATAGGCGGCGGCTGTCAGGCCGAGTGCGCTGTCGTCAGAGACTCGACCGACGGCCGCCGAGGCGCGGACCGTGCCGAACGAACCGGCCTCGGCGGACAGCCGCCAGCCGTCCGTCTCGCGGGTGGTGAAGGCGATCGCGCCGCCGATCGCGTCCGAGCCCCAGAGCGAACCCTGCGGTCCCGAGAGCACCTCGATCCGCTCGACATCGCCGAGGTCGAGGCTGGAGAAGTCATAGCCGCCGTTGGGGCTGGACGCGTCGTTCTGGACCACGCCGTCGATCAGCACGAGGGTCTTGTCGGCCGAGGCCCCGCGCATGCGGACATAGGTCACGCCGCCGTAGTCGCCGTTGCGGCTGAGCGAGAGGCCGGGGACAGTCTCGAGAATATCGCCGGCGAAGATTGCCTGGCTGGCCGCGATGTCGGCGGCGGTGATCACCCTGGCGTCGGGCGCGTCGTCGATGCGGGTTTCAAGGCGGGTGGCGGTGATGATCACGGCGTCGACCTCGGTGACTGTCGTGGTTTCGGCGTGAGCGGTCGTGGCGAGGCCCAGCAGGGCCGTGGTAGTCAGCAGAAGGCGCTTCATGGCGCAGGTCCTTGTTCAAGGAGCCCGCGCGGCGTCGCGTGGCGAGGTCTGTCCAAAGCGAACGTCGACACGCCGGCCGACGGTCGCTTCGACGGGAAGGCATGCCTTCCCCGCGCCATCAGCCTGGACCCGGGCTGCGGACGAGCGACGACGGCGGCAGGTCTCCTGGCTCACGGGTCGTCGGATCGCATCCTCGCCTTCCCGGTTTCCCAGTGGCGTCCCCTTCATCTGAAGAGGCGCGGACGCGGCCCTCGCCGCTGACAGTTGCGGGCACAGCCGGGGATTTTCACCCCTGTTCCCTCTTGGCCCCCCGGAAGGGGAACCGCCTGTGGCGGGTTATGGGGGAGTGTCAGGTGTGGTGCAACATCAACAAAATCCGCTCACCCCGGTGAATGCCGGGGCCCAGATGACAAGTCTGACTCTAACCGGCTGCCCGGATGGCCCTTTGATCTGGGTCCCGGCATTCGCCGGGATGAGCGGTATGTGGTGCTATTTCCACGCCCCGTACGGATCGACGAACGGCTTGCCGAGGGCTTCGGCCACGGCCGGGTGGGTCACCTCGCCCTTGAGGACGTTGAGGCCCTTCGCCAGGTGCCTGTCGCGCTTGAGGGCGTCGAGGCCGTGGTCGGCGAGCGCCAGGCCGAAGGGCAGGGTGGCGTTGCCGAGGGCCTCGGAGGAGGTGCGCGGCGCGGCGCCCGGCATGTTGGCTACGCAGTAGTGGACTACGCCGTCGACGGTGTAGGTCGGGTCGGCGTGGGTGGTCGGGTGGCTGGTCTCGAAACAGCCGCCCTGGTCGATCGACACGTCGACCAGCACCGAGCCCGGCTTCATGCGTGACAGGTGCTCGCGCTTGACCAGCTTGGGGGCCGCGGCGCCGGCGGTCAGAACCGCCCCGATGACCACGTCGGCCTTGAGGATTTCATCCTCGACGGCGTCGAGGGTCGAGTAGCGGGTCAGGACCCGGCCCATGAAGATGTCGTCCAGCTCCCGCATACGCGGGATTGACCGTTCGAGGACCACGACCTCGGCGTTGAGGCCCATGGCCATGCGGGCGGCGTTCATGCCGACCACGCCGCCGCCCAGCACGGCCACGCGGGCCGGGGCCACGCCGGGCACGCCGCAGAGCAGCAGGCCCATGCCGCCGTTATGCTTGAGCAGGGTTTCGGCGGCGGAGAAGACGGCGATGCGGCCGGCGACTTCCGACATCGGCGCCAGCAGGGGCAGGCCGCCGCGGGCATCGGTCACCGTCTCGTATGCGATGGCCGCGCAGCCTGAATTCAGCAGGCCTTCGGTCTGGGCGGGGTCGGGGGCCAGGTGCAGGTAGGTGAACAGGATGTGACGCGGCTCCAGCCGCTCCCACTCGACCTTCTGCGGCTCCTTGACCTTGATGATCATGTCCGCGCCGGCGAACACCGCGTCGGCGTCGGCGACGATCTTCGCGCCGGCTTTGCGGAAGGCCTCGTCGGCATAGCCCGCGCCCTGTCCGGCGCCCGCTTCCACCAGAACGTCATGACCGTGTGCGACATACTCGCGGACGGCTGTCGGGGTCAGACCGACCCGATGTTCGCCAGGCTTGATCTCCGCCGGAACTCCAACGCGCATGGTCATTTCCTTCCCAAGGGGTTCGGCGCGGCAAATGTCTCGCCGTTGTCGCAAGGTCAAGCACGATCTTGCCGTCGCTCGCCTGAGACGGGAGCCGACTCGTGTGCGGATTGACCCGCTGGCAGGCTTGGGCTCACATCGTTCACCAAAGAACACTCAGGCCCGGGAAGGGCTCCCATGACGCCGTCCGACGAAACCCCGCACGACCCCGTGTCCGACTCGCCGTCGGACGGCCGTGAGCCGCTGGCGCTTTCGCCGTCGGCGAGATCGCGACCGTTCTGGGCCAACTGGCATCTGCCGGTGGGCGCTGTCGCGGCCATCGCCCTGGCGGCCGGCTTCGGCGGCGGTCTGGTGACGGCCGGCGTGGTCAGCGGCGCTTTCGGCGGCAAGGGCGCGACCAGCAGCTCCGTGGCGACCGGCGAAAGCGCAAAACCGTCCCTGTGGTCGATGTTCGGCAAACCCCGCGCGGCCGGCGCGCCGCGTCGCGGCATTCCCAGGCCGGACGGCTTCGCGGTCTGGAAGACCCGTCTCGACACCAGCCGGACCGAACCGCTGGCCTGTATCGAGATGACCAAACCCCTCGATCCGGGCAAGGCCTACGCCGACTACGTGTTGGTCTCGCCGGACCTGGGCGGAACCCCGGCGGTCAGCGTCAACCAGAAGAACAGGGCGGAGCTGTGCATCGGCGGCCTCGGCCTGACCGAACGGCGCGTGACCCTGCTGAAGGGCCTGCCCGGCGCCGGCGGCCAGAGCCTGGCGGCCAACGCGGATGTCGATTTCACCTTCGGCGAGAAGCCGCCCTATGTGGGCTTCGCCGGCGACGGCGTGATCCTGCCGCGCGAGGACGCCGACGGCGTGGGTATCGAGACGGTCAACGTCTCGAAGCTGAACATCGAGGTCTGGCGGGTCGCCGACCGTAACCTGGTGCGCACCTCGATCAGCGCGCCTGACGCCACGGGCGAAGGCGACTGGCCGGGCGACTATGGCGATGACAGCCCCAACGACGAAGGCCGGGTGGTCTGGAAAGGCCAGATAACCGTGCGCGGCGGCCAGGGCGAGCGCGTCACGACCGTCTTCCCGCTCGGCGCGGTGCTCAAGGACATGCAGCCCGGCGGCTATGTCATCAAGGCGCGCGACGGCTCTTCGGCCAGAGACCCCAAGGACGACCAGGATGAAGAGGGCGAAGGCACACAGCCGGCCCAGGCCCGTCGCTGGATCATCTTCACCGACATGGCGCTGGTCGCCTACGACGGCAGCGAGTCCCTCGACGTGGTCGTGCGGTCGCTGAAGTCGGCCAAGGTGTTGCCCGGCACGCGCGTGGCGCTGGTGGCCAAGAACGGCGAGACGCTGGCCGACGCGCGCACCGACAGTTCCGGCCGCGTCCGTTTTCTGCGGCCGCTGCTGGAAGGCGACGGCGCGCTGCATCCGAAGATGGTCATGGCCTACGGCCCGCAGGGCGATCTGGCCGTGCTCGACCTCGACCGCTCACCGGTCGATCTGTCGAAGCAGGGCATGGGCGGGCGCAACGCGCCGGGCGCTGACGACGAGACCGGCGGCCGTGTGGCCGACGGCGAAATCGACGGCTTCCTCTACGCCGACCGCGGCATCTATCGCCCGGGCGAGACCGTGCACCTGTCGGCCCTGATCCGCGATCTGCAGTCGCGGGCGGTCAAGGACCGCAAGGGCGTGCTGGTGATCAAGCGGCCGTCCGGCGTCGAGTTCAAACGCGTTGCTTTCGACCGGGCGCCCTCGGGCGCCGTGACCGCCGACATCAACCTGCCGAAGAGTGCGCCGCGCGGCCGCTGGAAGGCGGTCCTGGAGATCGAGGGGATCAAGGACGCCGCCGGGGAGATGAGCTTCTCGGTCGAGGACTTCGCGCCCCAGCGGCTGGCCGTCAGCACCGACGGCCGCGAGGCGACGCCGGTCGGCGCTGGCGAGACACGCCAGGTCTCGGTGCTCGCGCGCTTCCTCTACGGCGCGGCGGGCGCCGGCCTGCAGACGCAGGGCGAGGCGCGGATCATGGCCGATCCGAACCCGTTCCCGGCCTTCAAGGACTATGAGTGGGGCGACCAGCAGACGGCCTTTGACGAGAAGTTTCTCGAGCTCGGCTCTTCGGTCACCGACGGCGACGGCAAGGCGATCCTGTCGCTGGGCACGGCCGACATCGGCGACACCACCGCGCCACTGAAGGCGACTGTCACCGCCTCGGTGTTCGAGCCCGGCGGTCGGCCGGTGCGCGAGAGCCTGTTCCTCAAGGTCCGCACCAAACCGGTCTATCTGGGCGTGAAGGTCGAGCAGAGCGACGCGACGGGCGGCAACGCCGCGCCGGTCGCGCTCAACTTCATCGCCGTGAACGCCAACGGCCAGCGCATCGCCGCGCCGGGGGCGACATACACGCTGATCTCGGAAAACTGGGACTACGACTGGTTCCAGCAGGACGGCAAATGGCAATGGCGGCGCACCAGCCGCGACGTGGTGGTGCAGAAGGGCACGCTGAGCATCGGCGCCGGTGGCGCCGCGCGCATAACCCGGCGTCTGGGCTGGGGCGACTATCGCGTGGTCGTCGAGGGACCGGGCGGCGCCAAGAGCGTCATCCGCTTCGCCGCCGGCTGGGGCGCGCCCGCCAAGGACGCCGAGGCGCCGGACTTCGTGCGCATCAGCGCCGGACCGGGAAGCCATGCCCAGGGCGACTCCGTCACCCTGACGATCAAGGCCCCCTACGCCGGCGAGGCCCAGGTGGCCGTGGCCACCGACCGGGTGATCGAGTTCAAGACCTTCACGGTCGGGCCGAACGGCGGTTCGGTGACGCTCAAGACCGACGGCGCCTGGGGCGGCGGAGCCTATGTGCTGGTCAGCGTGATCCAGCCGCGCGATCCGTCCGTGACGCCCAAACCGCGCCGCGCGCTGGGCCTGATGTACGTGCCGCTCGATCCCAAGGGCCGCAAACTGACGGTTGATCTCGGCACGCCGGTGAAGCTGAACAGCCGCGCGCCGGTCGAGGTCCCCGTGACCGTGCATGGCCTGGGCGTCGGCCAGCGGGCCCGCGTGACCATCGCGGCCGTTGATGAGGGCATTCTGCGCCTGACCAAGTTCGACTCGCCCGATCCGGTGAAATGGTACTTCGGCAAGCGGGCCCTGACGCTCGACTATCGTGACGACTATGGCCGTCTGCTCGATCCAAACCTCGGCGCGCCGGCCAACGTCAACTTCGGCGCTGACCAGCTCGGCGGCGAGGGTCTGACGGTCACCCCGATCAGGTCCGTGGCCCTGTGGTCCGGCGTGGTCGAGACGGGTCTCGACGGCAAGGCGAAGGTCAAGCTGCCGGCCCCCGACTTCAACGGCGAACTGCGCGTGATGGCGGTGGCCTGGACCGACGAGGCCGTCGGCTCGACCTCGAAAGCCATGACGGTGCGCGAGGCGGTGATCGCCGACCTCAACCTGCCGCGCTTCCTGGCGCCGGGGGACCGGCCGTTCGCGACGCTCGAACTGCACAATGTCGAAGGCGCGGCAGGCGGCTACACGGCCGAGACCAGTTCGTCCGGCGGCGTCGTGATGACCTTCAAGAAGCTGTTCCAGCTGGCGCTCGGCCAGCGGGTCGCTGAACGCATCCCGTTCATGGCCCCGACCCGTTCGGGCATCGGCAAGGTCGGCTTCAAGGTCACCGGGCCGAACTTCTCGACGGGCAAGGACTATCCGATCCAGACTCGCCTGGGCTGGAGCCCGA
>JBKJII010000220.1:0-5326 GCA_046598505.1 Caulobacter sp.
CTTCCTGTCGGCCGTCCTTCTCGCCGCCGCAGTCACTTGGTGGATGCCGATTGAGTCCGGAGCCTAGTCCACCAAAGCTCCGGCCAGCACCGCTTCCGCATAGGCGCAGTGCATCGCGATGCCCCGCGCCATGACCTGCTCGTCCAGCGTCATCTTGTTGGAATGCAGGGCGCAACAGGAGCGGTAGTCGCCGCCGACGCCGACCGGCGCCGCGCCGAGGAAGGCCATCGCGCCCGGAACCTTCTGCAGTACGTAGGAGAAATCCTCCGCACCCATCATCGGGTTGGGCATGGTCATCCAGGCGCTGTCGCCATAGAGGTCCTTGGCCACCTGTTCGGCCAGATCGACCTCGCGACCCGTGCAGACGGTGACCGGGAAGCCTCGCTCGATCTCGATTTCGGCTGTGCAACCGTGAGCCATGGCGACATGCGCGGCGACCTTGCGGATGCCCTCGTGGGCGACCTCGCGGGTGCGTTCCGAAAGCGTCCGAAGCGTGCCACGCATGAAGGCGAATTCGGGAATGATGTTGTAGGTCGTGCCCGCGTCGATGTGGGCGATGGTGATCACCGCAGGGTCGAACACCGAGATGGTCCGGGTGATCATGGTCTGCATCGCCGTGACGATCTCGCAGGCCACCGGGATCGGATCGATCGCGTCCTGCGGCATCGAGGCGTGACCGCCTGCGCCGATGACCTTGATCCGAATGCTGTCCGACGACGCGAGAAGCGGCCCACGCCGGCTGGCGAACACGCCGGTCGGCATGGTCGGCGAAATGTGCAGGGCGAACGCGGCGTCCGGCAGCGGGTCGATCAGGCCGTCGTCGAGCATGAAGCGCGCGCCGTGGTGGCCCTCTTCGCCCGGCTGGAACATGAACATCACGGTCCCGGCCAGCTGGTCCCTCTTCGCGCACAGAGCTCTGGCCGCGCCGGCAAGCATGGCCACATGGGTGTCATGACCGCAGGCGTGCATCGCACCGACCGTGCCGGACGAGAAATCGAGACCCGTATCCTCGGTCAGCGGCAGGGCGTCCATGTCGCCGCGCAGCAGCACGGTCCGCCCGTTCGGCGAGCCGCGCAGGATGGCCAGAACGCCCGTCGTCGAGGGGCCTTGGCGGATTTCCAGCGGCAGTCCTTCGAGCGCCTTGAGCACCTTCTCCGTGGTCTTGGGCAGGTGCAGGCCCAGCTCCGGCTCGCGGTGGATTGCACGACGCAGCTCGATGGCGTCATGCAGCAGAGCGTCGCCAGCGGCGGTCCAGCCTTCGCGGTCGATGGAGAGGGCGTTCATAAACAGACTCCGGATGTGATCGCCGCACCGTCGCGCTTTTCGTCGCGCGGGTCTAGGACAGGCGCATGAGCACCGTCACCTACGCCGACATTGAAGCCGCCGCCGCCCGGATCGAGGGCAAGGCCGTGAAGACTCCACTGATCGAGAGCCCGGCGCTGAACGCGCACCTGGGCGCCCGCGTCCTGCTCAAGCCGGAGACGCTGCAGCATGCCGGAGCGTTCAAGTTCCGCGGGGCGCTGAACAAGATCGCGCAGCTGACCGAAGATCAGCGCGCGCGCGGCGTCGTCGCCTGCTCGTCCGGCAACCACGCCCAGGGCGTCGCCCTTGTGGCGCGCATGCTCGGCGCGCCGGCAGTCATCGTCATGCCGGCCGATGCGCCGGCGATGAAGGTCGCCAACACCCGCGGCTACGGCGCCGAGGTGATCCACTACGACCGCTACACCGAGGACCGCGAGGCCATCACCCACGGCATAGCCGACGACCGCGGCATGACCATCGTCTGGCCCTTCGACGACGAGGACATCGTCGCCGGCCAGGGGACGGTCGGCATCGAGATGGTCGATCAGGCCAGGGCCGCCGGGGCGACTCTGGATGTCGTCCTGACACCGGTCGGCGGCGGCGGCCTGGCGGCGGGCGTCTCGACAGCGGTCAAGCATCTGCAGCCGGGTGTTCAGGTCTACGGCGTCGAGCCCTCCGCCTTCGACGACACGGCCCGCTCCATGGTCTCCGGCGTCCGCGAGAAGATCGACCCGACCGCCCGTTCGATCTGCGACGCCCTGCAGTCGCCGTCACCCGGCGCGATCACCTTTCCGATCAACCAGCGCACCCTCGACGGCGTGCTGACAGTCAGCGACACCCAGGTCGCCGAGGCGATCCGCTACGCCTACAACACCCTGAAGCTGGTCGTGGAGCCGGGCGGGGTCGTCGGGCTGGCAGCGCTGCTCGCGGGCGAACTGGACGTATCAGGCCAGACGGTTGGTATCGTTCTTTCGGGCGGCAACATCGACCCGGCCCTGTTCAGCCGCATCCTCGCCGGAGACCTCTGATGATCCCGGACTTCATCCCGCCGCAGACGCCGCTGCTGGTGGTTTTGCGCTCCGCGCTGGACCACAACCTGGCCACCATGCAGAGCCGCTGTGACAAGGCCGGCGTCCGGCTGCGGGCGCACGGCAAGACCCACAAATGCTCGACCCTCGGCCGGTTGCAGGTCGCCGGCGGCGCGGTCGGCCTCTGCGCCCAGACGGTCGGCGAGGCCGAAGCCTTCGTAAGGGGCGGCATTCGAGACGTCCTGGTCACCGCGCCTCATCCGGGCTGGGGTTCGTCACGGCTGGCCGAGCTGGCGAAGTCGGGCGCGCGTGTCGGTGCAACGGTGGATCACGAGATCCAGATCGAGCGGCTCGGCGCCGCAGCGCGAGCGGCGGGCGTGACCCTCGACTGCGTCATCGACATCGACCCCGGCACCCACCGCACCGGCGCCCGCCCGGGCGATGTCGTGCGGCTGGCCGCGCTGGCGGCGGCAACCGACGGGCTCAACTACTTCGGCGTCCAGGCCTATGCCGGCCACCTGCAGCATCTGGACGACGTCGCCAGACGCCGGGCGGCCGACGACGCCGTGACGGCCAGTCTCGCCGGCATTGTCGAACAGCTGCGGGGCGCCAATCTCGCGCCCGGCGTAGTGACCGGCGGCGGCACGGGCACCCACGCCTGGGACCTCGACTCCGGCGTCTTCACCGAAATCCAGGCCGGGTCATACGCCGTCATGGACGTCGAGTACGAAGCCTGCGGCGGGCCCGAAGGCAGCTGGCCGTTCCAGCAGGCGCTGTTCGTCGTCGCCAGCGTCGTCTCGTCCAACCACAAGAGCCACGTGACGGTGGACGCGGGCTTCAAGGCCTTCTCCAGCGACGGTCCGCCAGCAAGGCTTGCATCAGGCGCTGCGGACGGTTCGCTCTGGCGACCGATGGGTGACGAGCATGGCATGATCATCCATCCCTCCGGCCTGCCGGCGCTGAAGAGCGGCGACTTCATCAGCGCCGTCGACGCGCTGGACGCTGACCCGGCGGCGCCCTGGCCCGACGACGCCCCGGAGCCTGGCGCGCTCGTCTGGCTCCAGCCCGGCCACTGCGACCCGACCATCAACCTCTACGACGCCCTGCATGTGGTCTCTGACAACGGCGCCATCGAGCGCTGGGCGATCGACGCGCGGCGGGTCAGCTAGGGACAGACATCAGCGACGTCTGTCCCGGCCTTGACGCCCCCAAGGTCAACGGCGCGAGCTGTACAGACTCAGCGGGAGCGATGCGATGAACGACATGGATTTCACCGGCAAGCGGGTGCTTGTCGTCGGCGGCTCCAGCGGCATCGGCAACGGCATCGCCCAGGCGTTCAGGGTTCGCGGCGCGAAAGTCGCCGTCTGGGGCACGCGGGAGGCGGGCGACTACCGCGCCGAGGATGGCTCCGACCTGTCCGGCCTGAGCTACGCGAAAGTCGATGTCTCCGACTCCGATGCCGTGGCCGGCGCGGCCTCCCCCTTTGACGGTCTGGACGTCCTCGTCCTGGCCCAGGGCACGGTGCTCTACCGCAAGGGCGAGTTCGAAATGGAGGGCTTCCGCAAGGTGATGGCGGTCAACCTCGACAGCATGATGGCCTGCTCGATGCGCTTCCTCGCAGACCTCAAGGCGTCCGGCGGCAATATCGTCACGGTCAGCTCGACCTCGGCCTTCCACGCCACGCGCGGCAACCCGGCCTACAACGCCTCCAAGGCCGGGGTCGTGGCCCTGACCCGCACGCTCGGTCAGGCCTGGGCGACCGACGGGGTGCGGGTGAACTGCCTGGCCCCGGGCCTCGTCGACACCAAGCTGACCAAGGTCACCACCGAGAACCCGGACCGCTTGGCCGCCAGCCTGCGCGGCATTCCCATGCACCGGCTGGGCACGCCGGATGACATGGCCGGCGCGGTGCTGTTCCTGGCCTCGCCGCTGGCGTCCTACATCACCGGCCAGACCATCGTCGTTGACGGCGGATTGATCCTCTAAACTTGCGCTTGGCGAACAGGCTTTCCGGGCGATAGGGTCCGCCCGCAAATTCTCGCCATCAAGAGCGCTGTTTCATGAAAAAGCTTCTGCTTGCCGCCCTGGTCGCCGCGATGCCGCTGGCGGCCTTCGCTGCGGCCCCCGTGGTCAATCCGGCTCACCTCGCGACCGACATCAAGGTGCTGTCGTCCGACGCCTTCGAAGGCCGGGGTCCGGCCACGCCGGGCGGCGACAAGGCCGTCGCCTGGATCATCGGCCAGATGATCGCGGCCGGCCTGCAGCCCGGCGGCGACCTGAAGGACGGCAAGCGCGCCTGGACCCAGGACGTGCCGCTCGGGCGCTTTGAGATGAAGGGCCCGGTGACCTCCAGCTTCAGCGTCGGCGGCCAGACCATCGCCATGAACCAGGGCGAGCAGATCGCCATACGCGCAAGCCTGACCAACGTCGACAGCGTCAACCTGGCCAATGTGCCGGTGGTTTTCGCCGGCTACGGCGTCCGGGCGCCCGAGCGCAGATGGGACGACTTCGCGGGCATCGACGTGAAGGGCAAGATCGTCATCGTCCTGATCAACGACCCCGACTTCGAATCCGGCAAGGGCGACTTCGGCGGCAAGGCCATGACCTACTACGGCCGCTGGACCTACAAATACGAGGAAGCCGCGCGCCTCGGCGCCGCAGGCCTGATCATCGTGCATGAGACGGCGCCGGCCTCCTACGGCTGGGCCACGGTGAAGAACTCCAACACCAACGTGATGTTCGACATCGTCCGGTCCGACCCGACCAGGACCCACCCGCCACTCGAAGCCTGGATGCAGCGTGACACCGCCGTCGACCTGTTCCGCCGGGCCGGCCTCGACTTTGACGCTCTGAAGAAGAAGGCCGCCAAGCGCGGCTTCAAGGCCGTCGAACTGCCCGGCGTGACCTTCGGCGTCAGCTTCAACGTCGACCATCAGGTCATCGTGTCCAAGAACGTCGTCGGCGTCCTGCCCGGCAAGACCCGTCCGGACGAACAT
>JBKJII010000348.1:0-1810 GCA_046598505.1 Caulobacter sp.
GCTCGTCAGGGTGAGGAGCGAGCCATCAGGCGACCCCGGACTTGATCCGGGGCTCGAACCAGGCAGAGGCCAATGTCGGCTTCCGCAGCCCCCGTTCCCGCGCTCAACGCGGTGGAGTCGCCGCTCGTCGATCTTCAGATCGCCTCACTCTTCGAGCGCCATCAGCCCTGACACGAACAGCACCTGCCGCTGGTCATGGACCGCGCCCGCAAGATGCTGGGCCAGCTGTCCCGCCACCTGGGCGACGCCGAGTGGCTGGACGGCGCCTTTAGCGCGGGCGACCTGATGCTGGCGGGGGTGCTGTGCCGGTCGAAGGGTTCAGGGATGCTCGACGCCTGGCCGACCCTCGCCGCCTACGTCGCCCGCGCCGAAGCCCGGCCGGCGTTCGAGCGGGCGTTCGCCGATCAGCTGGCGGTGTACAAGGGCAGGCCGCAGGCGGGGGGATAGGGGCCAGCGTGGGCTGGTTGACCGGTAGGCGGTCAGTAGGACAGGCCGAGGATTTTCATGGCGCCCTCCACGATGGCGGTCTTCCGCCCCAGCCATTCGCGGGTCTTGGCGTCGTGACTGTCGCCCAGACGCGCCCGTAGCGCCTTCAGGGTGGCCCTGAGCAGGCCGGCGCGGGCGTCATCGTTCATCGCCGACACCAGGCCCAGCAGATCCTTGGTGCTGTCGATGCCGTTCATCGCCAGGGCGTCAGGATGGAGGGCGTCCCGGGGCGGGGCAGGACGGGCGAGCATCACCGAAGCGGTGATTTCAAAGGTCCCTGGGGCGACGGCCTGCACGTCCCGCGTCCTGACGAATACACCCGCCGGGCTTGCCGAACCCGCGTCAAGGCTGAGCGTCTGGGCGTTGCCGCCAGACAGGACGATGGTCGGACTACCCACCAGGACCAGCGGGACAGGGACTTCCATACCCTCCAGGCCGCTGACCTGGACCGTCAGAACAGTCTTTTCGCCCTTCAGCAGCGAGGTCTTTGGCGCGGCCAGCTCGATGCGCAGGTTGCGGAAGGCGGCGGTCGTGGTTTGGCCGGCCTCGGTGACGGTGATGGGGATCGGGCCGACCGGCGCCTTGGGCGTGCCGACAATAGTCTGGCGCGGGCTCTCGGCGAGGACAGGCGCGGGCTGCCCGGCGATGGAGACCTTGGTATTTGCGGCGTCACCGTCGAAGGCGCCCTGGATCGGGATCGGCCGTCCGGCCTGGGCGATTACGGGTGGGCCGTTGGATGGCGGGACGGACGGGCCGACGCCCACCGCCGCGCTTGACCGGGCCAGGACGCGCCGGCCGTCGGAAAGACCGAGCTCCAATCCGGTCACACCCACGGCGCCGACAACCAGGCGCACCATCCGCGCGCTGACCGGGGTGCGCACGCCGCCGACGTCGATAACGTAGCCGTTCAGGGTATCGCTGTTGGCCTGCCGGCTGGCTGTATCGCCGCCGGCCGGCTCGACCGAGACCATGCCGCTGATGGTGTCTCCAGGGCGCATGTCGTCGGGCAGGTAGATGATCACGCGCCCCTTGGCGGTTGGCAGGCTGTAGGCGTTGACGCCATTCAGCACCTCGATACTGGCGGTCAGCGCGGGCGCGGCCGCATGGCCGGGAACGGCGACGGCAAGCAGCGCGGCGGCCGTGATGATGCAGGCTGTTTTGGTCATGGTGGGGCCCGTTTGCACAGCCGCGACGGGCGGTGATCGACCGCGCGGCGGGTACGCAACGACTTGAAGCCACTAGCGGTGGGGGCCAGCGCTCGCCGAGCCTCTCACCACCGCCGAACGGTAGCAGAAATTGCCGCTGAGTCATCGGGCTTCTTGCC
>JBKJII010000453.1:0-5056 GCA_046598505.1 Caulobacter sp.
CGACCACGTGATCACCTGCCTGTCGGCCTTCTGCGGCCACTGCAACCACTGCGTCACCGGCCACATGGCCCGCTGCGTCAGCGGCGACGTGCGGCGAGGCAAGGACGAAGAGCCCCGGCTCGGCAACGGCCTGAACCAGTTTCTGAACCTGTCATCCTTTGCCGAGCAGATGCTGATCCACGAGCATGCCTGCGTTGCGATCCGCAAGGACATGCCGTTCGACCGCGCGGCCCTGATCGGCTGTTCGGTGACCACGGGCGTTGGCGCGGTGGTTCAGACGTCGAGCGTCAGGGCGGGCGAGACCGTCGCGGTCATCGGTTGCGGCGGCGTGGGTCTGGCGGCCGTCAACGGTGCAGCGATCGCCGGGGCCGGCCGGATCATCGCCATCGACATGCACGCTTCGAAGCTGAACCTGGCCAAGCACTTCGGCGCCACCGACGTGATCGACGCCAGCCAGGACGATCCCGTCAAGGCGGTGATGGAACTGACCAAGGGCGGTGTGGATCACAGTTTCGAGGCCATCGGCCTGAAGAAGACTACCGAGCAGGCCTTCAAGATGCTGGCGCGCGGCGGCACCTGCAACGTCATCGGCATGATCCCGGTCGGCACGATGATCGAGTTGCACGGCGCCGACTTCCTCGGCGAAAAGCGTATCCAGGGCTCGCTGATGGGCTCCAACCGCTTCCCGGTCGACATGCCGCGTCTGGTGGACTTCTACATGTCCGGCCGACTGAAGCTCGACGAGATGATCGGCCAGCGGATCAAGCTGGAGCAGGTCAATGAGGCGTTCGAGGAACTGAAGCGTGGCGAACTGGCCCGCTCGGTCATCGTCTTCGACTGAGGCCCGGCCGGCTCTCAGGCGGGCGAATAGTTGATACGCTTGAGGGCCGCGGCCAGCCGATTGATGCTGGCGAAGGTTTCCCGATAGGCCGAGACCATCTCCGGCATCAGGAAGGCGTGGTCCGCAATGATCACGCCGCGCCGTCCTTCTCGGATGCACAGACCTTCGCCGACCAGCAGGTTCACGTACCGGCGAGTCGTCTCGTAGGGGACTCCGATCGAATGGGCGATCGACATCACGCTGACTGGCCGCCGCTCGCCGCCGCCGCCGCTGACCGGCGCGGACTCGCTGTTGGCTACGGCGATGGCGGTGAAGATGATGCCGCGCAGCAGGTCCCCGCCATGCGCCCGGGCGACGATCTCCACGCCCCGGACAAAGAACTCGCCGGCCAGCCTGGCGGCAATGGCGAAGTCGTCCGCGTCTTCGATACGCGTCGTGACCCGGTCAGTGGTCACTTGCCCCTCCATCTGCCGGGGCGAATTGCGACCGTCGGTCCGGTTGGGCCCAAGCGTAATACCCATTATGGGTAATCCTGTCATGGCGGGCGGTCAGCGACGACCTATTGTTGGTTTCGGGCAGGTCAAACGGGGGATTGAACACACGAAGGCAGCCGGCTTGCGAATGGCCGTCAGGGCGCTCACCGATCATGATCGGCGAGCCGTGGTTCTCCAGGTGCCCTCGAAGGACAGGCAAACCAGCTGTCATTTCCAATTAGATGGACCAACTGCGGCGGAAGGCAAGCGACGCCTCCGCGACGCGCGAGGGGTCCGGACCTGTTGCGGAGTTCGAGCGCGATACGCGCTCAGGTCAACGTAGGCGGCCGCCTGCCCCCCCCCGATATGGCCGCCGACGGGCGCCTCCTGGTTTCCTTCGGAGCCGGGAGGCGTTGTCCGTTCAGGCCGCGAACTCCACGCCCCCCTCGCGCAGGTCGCTGACAAGCCGCCGCAGGTTTTCGAAGTTCCGCCGCAGGGCCAGCGAGATCGGTTCGCGCGCGAGCACGTCGGCCAGGACGACGATCCCGGATTCCGTTCGCTGGCAGAAGCCGCCCTGGATCAGGGCGTTTACGTGCCGGCGTGTGGTTTCGTAGGGAATGTCGAGTTCCAGGGCCAGGGCGTGAACGCTGATCGGCCGGCGCAGGTCGTCGGGCACCCGATCGGTGGCTTCAGAATAGGTCTGGCTGACCACATCGCCCGGGCGGATGTGACGGACGTTGGCGTCCACCACGGCGGTGAAGATCACACCGCGCAGAATGTCGCCGCCAACGATGCGCGACATGAGATCGACGGATTGGAGCAGGAAGGTGGTCGAGGCGCGAAGGGCGAGCCGGTCACGGCGCTTGTCGGTCCTGTCGGGCACGGCGGTTGCCTTCCTCTGAATCGGGTGACTGACGAGTAACCACAGACCGCCGTTCTGGGAGCAGCGCGTTGAAATTCAAAGCGCGAACTTACCCGAATTGAGGATTTGCCCGCGACCTAGCGTCGCGAGTCTATTCCGCTGCTTGCAGATTTGCCGCGGCTTCCGCGTCGATCTGGGCCGCCCGCGCCTCGACCAGCTCGACGATGTGATCGACCATATGGTCGTTGTCCATCTTGTGGTCCGGCCTGCCCGCCACGTAGACCATGCCCGCGCCCTTGCCGCCGCCCGTGAAGCCGAGGTCGGTCATCAACGCCTCGCCCGGTCCGTTGACCACGCAGCCGATGATCGATAGCGAGAGCGGCGTGGAGATGTGCGCCAGGCGCGCCTCGAGGGCCTCGACCGTCTTGATGACGTTGAAGCCCTGACGGGCGCAGGATGGGCAGGCGATGATGTTCACGCCGCGGTGGCGCAGCCCCAGCGACTTGAGCAGATCGAAACCGACCTTGATCTCCTCGACCGGGTCTGCGGCCAGGCTGACGCGAATGGTGTCGCCGATGCCGGCCCAGAGCAGGTTGCCCATGCCAATGGCCGACTTGACCGTGCCGGTGCGCAGGGCGCCGGCTTCGGTGATGCCAAGGTGCAGCGGGCAGTCGATCGCGTCCGACAGTTGCTGGTAGGCGGCCACGGTCATGAAGATGTCCGAGGCCTTCACGCTGATCTTGAACTCGTGGAAGTCGTGATCCTGCAGGATGCGGGCGTGGCTCAGCGCGCTCTCGACCATCGCGTCGGGGCAGGGCTCGCCGTACTTTTCCAGCAGGTCGCGCTCCAGCGAGCCCGCGTTGACGCCGATGCGCATGGAGCAGCCGTGGTCACGGGCAGCCTGGATGACTTCGCGCACGCGGTCGGGGCTGCCGATGTTGCCGGGATTGATCCGCAGGCAGGCCGCGCCAGCCCTGGCCGCCTCGATGCCGCGCTTGTAGTGGAAATGAATGTCCGCGACGATCGGGACGTTGGACGCCTTGACGATCGTCGACAGGGCCGCCGTCGACTCTACGTCGGGGCAGGAGACCCTGACGATGTCGGCTCCGGCCTCTTCCAGCTGACGGATCTGGTCGATGGTCGCCGCCGCATCCGCGGTCAGCGTGTTGGTCATCGACTGGACCGTGATCGGCGCATCGCCGCCCACAGGCACGGACCCGACATGAATCTGGCGGGACTTGCGCCGCTCGATGTGGCGCCAGGGGCGGAGATGGGTGTGATCGTCGTGGCTCATCAGACGCTCAAGGTAAGCCCGCGCGGCGCAATTCCCAAGCCCGTCACGAAACCTTCGTCAGCCGGCGAGCGAGGATATCGAGGCGGTCGGCGTGGTCATGACGCCCTTCAGCTTGCCGGCCACGAACACATCCATCGAGGCCGGGTCGCCGACTTCCACTGCAACGCCCTTGATGTTGGGCGCGCGGTAGGCCTCGCCGGCCGAAAGCGAGCGGGCGAAATAGACCGATCCATCGGCGCCGCGCACGATCAGGGTCGTGGCCTTGCGCGCCTGAAATGTGACCAGCGAAGCGTTGGCGTCGGCGCCGTGGACAGGACCCCTGGCGACGAACGGCGTGCCGGGTGAGATGATCGGACCGGCGTTGGCGGCGGCGACGGCTTCCGCGTCCTTGCGGATCTTCGCGGCGGCGGCGGCGGCGTCAGCCGAACCATCGGCGGCGGAAGCGGCTTCCAGCCCGGGGGTCTTGTAGACTTCGGGCGCCGAGGCTTCGACCGGCGCGGGCAGCGGCGCGCCGACGCCCATGGTGCCGGAGGGCCCCGATGGCAGGGCGTTGGCAACGCTTTCGGGCGCGGTCGGCGGCGGGGGTGCTTCTTCGCTGATGGCGCGCTGGGCGATATTCCACAGCACGATGGCCGCGACGATCAGGACGCCGCTGGCGATGATCATGCCCATGCGCGGGTCACGCTCGCGACGAACGCCGACCGGCGCGCGCAGAGGCTCGTCGGGGTCCGGCGAGGATTCCTTGAAGCGGCTCACCGCGTCTTCGGGATCGAGATCGAGATGTTTGGCGTAAGCCTTGATGTAGCCCAGCGTGAACGGCCGCGAGGGCAGTTCATCGAGGCGCATGTCCTCGACAGCAGCCAGGTAGGTGCGGCGGATTCGGGTGGCGTCAGAGACGTCCTGCAGCGACAGGCCGCGGAACTCGCGCGCAGCCTTCAGCGCGGCGCCGATGTCGGGTCCGTAAAACAGCGAAGGCTCCTCGGTCGCGCCGTAGTGGTCGGCCGACTCCATATCCCCCGAACGATACAGTTGCGTAACCCCGCCAGAATCGAGCGGCATGGCTACCGACGCCCCCACATACTCGCGTCACGCGGGAGCGCGACGCACCGTAGTTCCCTTAAGCGGGGAACTCTTAACGCAGCGTTGTGGATAACAAAATAAGGTCCGGAATTCAATGCGCTAAACCGTCGCTGGTGGTTAATCGTCACACAGCGACATACAATTTCCGGGCCAGGGTTTCGATCTCGTTGCGCACCGAACCGGACGTCCCCTTGATGAGGGTCTCGACTCCCCGGCGAGCGGCTTCCCGATCCAACGACAACACCATCTGCTTAACGGGTCCGATGCCGGCGGGCGGCATCGACAGCCGGTCGAAGCCGAGCGCCACGAGGGTGAACGCCTCGAGCGGCCGGCCGGCCATTTCGCCACAGACCGACACCGGCGTTCCCGTTTCGGCACAGGCGTCCTGGATCTGCTTCAGGGCGCGCAGGGCGGGCGGCGACAGCGGGTCGTAGCGGTCGGCCACACGCGGGTTCCCCCGGTCGGCGGCGAACAGGTACTGCATCAGGTCGTTGGTCCCGACGCTG
>JBKJII010000470.1:0-4624 GCA_046598505.1 Caulobacter sp.
TTCACCACCAGGTCGTAGCCGCCGTCACGGTTCGAAATGTAGATCTGCTGCAAGCAGCCGCCGGTGCCGCAGAAATAGGACCCGTTGGGTGCGTCATTGTAGTCGACCCGCCAGTCGGCGATGCCGTCATTGTTGATGTCGAGACGGTGGAACATCTTCGCCGAGGCATGGTGCGGCGGCACGGTCGCGTCGTGATCTTCGGGGTCGGGCGCCATCGCCGTGTCGATTTCCGACTGCACGGCATGGCGCACGCTGTCGGGAACCTGGCCCGCAGCGAAGACCGCCCCGGCCGAGACCAGAGCGGCGGCAAGACCGAACAGATACTTCCTCAAGACGGCCCCGCGGCGACTGCAAGTTCACAAAGCGGGGCAAACCCCCAAGACGGCAAACATTCACCAGGCCGAAAGGTTCCCGCAATCCCTCATACGGGGGGCATCAATCAGCGGCCGGGCTCAACCAGAATCTTCACGTTGGACTCCGGATTGCCCAGATCGATGAAAGCCTGGGCAACGCCGTCCAGGCCCACCTTGGCGGTGATCAGCGGCTCGACGTTGATCCGGCCCTCGGCGATGTCGCTGAGCGTCTGGGCGAATTCGTCGGGCTGGTAGCCGAGCACGAAGCGCAGATCGAGCTGCTTGTTGATGGCCAGCGACGGCTCGATCCTGTCGGGCTCCATGCAGACGCCGGCGACGATGATCTGGGCCCTGGGCGGGCAGCCTTCGATCACACTCTGCAGCACACCGGGCGCCCCGACACATTCGAATACCACTGGCCGACCATAACTCTGGCCGCCGAACAGGGCCGCGCGCATGCCGTCCAGCGTGGCCGGCACGCCGAACTCGGCCCATTTGGTGTGCGGACCGGTCTCTGCCGGGTCGACGATGACGTCGGCGCCCATGATCTCGGCGGCCCTGCGGCGGCGGGGTGAGAAGTCGGCGGCGATGATCGGGCCATGGCCACGCATCTTCAGGGCCGCGATCACCGCCAGTCCGACAGGGCCGCAGCCCAGCACCAGCGACACCGAGGTCTTGTCGAGCGCGGCGCTGGCCACGGCGTGCACGCCGACGGCCATCGACTCGGTCAGGGCGGCATGGTCGGTGGAAAGGCCGTTGGGCACCTCCAGCAGCAGGCCTTCTGTGAGGATCATCCGCTCGGCGAACCCGCCGGCGTATTTGTTGGAGTAGCCGACGGCGTCAAAGCCGTCGGGACCCATGTTGACCGGCATCGAGACCACGCGCGTACCCGGCTTGAACCGGCTGGCGCCCGGACCGCCCTCCAGCACCTCGGCGCAGAACTCGTGGCCGAAGACGATGTCCTGCTTGGGATCCATGCCGCCGACCGCGCCGGCGCGACGGCCCATCTCGACCATGTGGTCGAGGTAATGCAGGGCGTGAAGGTCGGACCCGCAGATGCCGCAGGCCAGCGTCTTGACCCGCACCTGGCCGGGACCGGGATCCCGCTCCTCGATGGTGTCGCAGACCAGCTTCCCGGCTCGCCGCACAACTGCGCGCATGGTCGTTCTCCCCGTGTTTTTTCGAGCCTAGGGGATGACGCGGCGGCAACGCCAGAGGCGACAGACGTCCCTCAGACCAGCAGGGCGACGATGTCCTTCATTTCGCGCAGGACATGGTCTGGCCCCTTCGCCGCGAGGGCCTCCGGCTGGGTGTAGCCCCAGGCGACGACGGCGGTCGCCAGCCTGGCCTTGCGCCCGGCGTCCACGTCCCGGGTTTCATCGCCGATGCTGATCGTGTCGGCCGCCTTGACGCCCAGGGTCTTCATCACCTTGCGAAACTTGCGCGCCTTGCCGAACACCGAGGCGCCGCAGTCGAATGCATCGATCAGCCCGCTCAACTCCGGTCCCAGCACCACGCGGATGTTGGCTTCGGAGTTGGAGCTGACCACGGCGACCTTCACCCCTGCCCCGTGGACGGCCCGCAGCATCTCCGGCGCCCCGTCGAACATGCGGATCGCCCCGGCGTCGGCGTGCATCATCTTCTGCACGTGCTTGGCCAGCATCGGCAGCTTCAGCATGGGCACCTTGTGGATGCGCATCATCTCCCGCGCGCTCTTGTGGCGCAGGCTGTCCAGGTTCGAACGGTCGATGGGCAGAAAGCCGAACCGCTCGGCCATGGAGTCCGACGCGTTGAGGAACCAGGCCATGGTGTCCCCAAGGGTTCCGTCGAAGTCGAAGATGGCGAGCTTGTACGCGGGCAATGAATTGTCCTGGTTCCGAGTCAGCGGTCATACCGTGAAACTTGCCCGCTGCTACCCTTTCCCCTAACCGTGCGCGCCGGATTCGTCACTTTCTGAGAGGACTTCCATGAGCCTCGCCTTCATCTTTCCCGGCCAGGGCAGCCAGACCGTCGGCATGGGCGCCGATCTCGCGGAGGCCTTCGCCAGTGCCCGCGAGGTGTTCCAGGAAGTCGACGACGCCCTGTCACAGAAGCTTTTCAAGCTGATGAGGGAAGGGCCGGACACCGACCTGACCCTGACCGAAAACGCCCAGCCTGCCCTGATGGCCGTCAGCATGGCGGTGATGCGGGTGCTGGAAAAGGACATGGGTGTGCCGGTCGAAAAGGCCGCCTTCGTCGCCGGCCACTCGCTCGGGGAATACGCGGCGCTCGCTGCGTCGGGCGCGATCAGCCTCACCGACACCGCCCGCCTGCTGAAGCTGCGCGGCCAGGCCATGCAGCGCGCTGTCCCGGTCGGTCAGGGCGCGATGGCCTCGCTGATCGGCCCCAAGACGGACGTAGCCCTGGCCGAGGCCGCCGCCGCCGCCGGCGCCGAGGTCGGCGTCTGCGTCGTGGCCAACGACAACAACAACGGCAATGTGGTCATCTCCGGCGACAAGGCCGGCGTGGACCGGGCCATCGAGAAGGCCAAGGAGCTGGGCGCCCGCGCCATTCCGCTGAACGTCTCGGCGCCGTTCCACTGCCCCCTGATGCAGCCCGCCGCCGACGAAATGGCCGCGGCGCTGGCCGGCACGACCATCCTGGCGCCGCGCGCGCCGCTGGTGGCCAATGTCACCGCCCGCCCGACGCTGGACCCCGAGGCGATCCGCAAGATGCTGGTCGAACAGGTCACCGGCCGGGTTCGCTGGCGCGAGAGCATGATCTGGCTGGCCGGGGAGGGCGGCGTGACCCGCTTCGCCGAGGCCGGCGCCGGCAAGGTCCTGTCCGGCATGGCCAAGCGCATCGCCCCCGAAGCCGAGGCCACCCCGCTGAACACCCCGGCGGATCTGGAAGCGTTCGCGAAGAGCCTTTGAATCCTTGCGTGGTTCGAGACGCGATCCTTCCGGATCGCTCCTCACCATGACGAGGTTTTGTTGCAATCCAAAAATCGCGTCATCCTGAGGAGGCGCGAAGCGCCGTCTCGAAGGACGCATCAAGGGAAATGCCAGCCATGTTCGATCTCACCGGCAAGACCGCCCTCGTCACCGGCGCCACGGGCGGTATCGGCGGCGCCATCGCCCGGGCGCTGCACGCCCAGGGCGCGCATGTCGTACTCTCCGGCACCCGTGAAGCCGCGCTGGAGGCCCTGGCCGCCGAGCTCGGCGCCCGCACCAGCGCAGTGACCGCCAACCTGTCCGACTCGGCCAGCGTCGACGGCCTGGTCGCCGCCGCCGAGGCTGCTGCCGGCCTGCCGCTCGACATCCTGGTCGCCAACGCTGGCATCACCCGCGACGGCCTGATGCTGCGGATGAAGGACGAGGATTGGGAGCAGGTCATCAAGGTGAACCTTGAGTCCTATTTCCGCCTCTCGCGCGCCGCCCTGAAGGGCATGATGAAGCGCCGCTGGGGCCGGATCATTGGAATCACCTCGGTCGTCGGGGTCACCGGCAATCCCGGACAGGCCAACTACGCGGCCTCCAAGGCGGGCATGATCGGCTTTTCCAAGGCCCTGGCGGCCGAAGTGGCCACCCGTAACGTGACGGTGAACACCGTGGCGCCGGGGTTTATCGCCAGCCCCATGACCGATGACCTCAATGAGGCGCAACGCGAGGCCATCCTTGGGAAAATCCCCGCCGGCCGGCTTGGCGCGGGCGATGACGTCGCCGCTGCCTGCGTCTATCTCGCGAGCCAGGAAGCCGCTTATGTGACAGGTCAGACCTTGCACGTGAACGGCGGCATGGCGATGATCTGACGACCACCGTGTTCTGCGGGGCTGGCCGCTGGTCACCCCGGATGGAACATGGTAGCGAAGCCCCGATTTCCCGAAACTGCTTCGGCGGCGGGACCACTAAAGACCTAAAGAGGACCAGAACGAATGTCCGACATTCTCGAGCGTGTGCGTAAGATCGTCATCGAGCACCTGGACGCCGATCCTGAAAAGGTCACCGAGAAGGCGAGCTTCATCGATGACCTCGGCGCCGACAGCCTCGACAACGTCGAGCTGGTGATGGCCTTCGAGGAAGAGTTCGACATCGAAATTCCCGACGACGCCGCTGAACACATCCAGACGGTCGGCGACGCCGTGAAGTTCATCGGCGAGCGGCTGGGCGGCTAGGCCGCCCCAGAGCACGCACCGGAATTAGAGCCGCCGCGTCCCTGGGGTCCGCCCCGTTGAGGCGCGGCGGTTTTCATTTGAGGTTAGGCCATGCGTCGAGTCGTCGTCACCGGGATCG
>JBKJII010000049.1:0-3931 GCA_046598505.1 Caulobacter sp.
GAACAGGGTCGGCCGGGTCATGAACAGCGAGCCGCCACGGCTCAGCCGCAGAGGCTCCACCGCCGGCGCCGGCCCTGACGCATTGCCGTAGCTGACCAGCAGCCCGCGGCGGCCGAGACTGTTCAGGCTGGCCTCAAGGGTGGCCGCGCCGACGCCGTCATAGGCTACGCGCACGCCGGCGCCACTGGTGATCGCCTTGACCCGGGCGGCCACGTCCTCATCGCGATAGAGGATTACCTCGTCAGCGCCGGATAGTCGGGCCATCTCGGCCTTGTCGGGCGAGCCGACCGTGGCGATGACCTGGGCCCCGAGCGCCTTGGCCCACTGGGTCAGGATGGTTCCGACCCCGCCGGCGGCGGCATGGACCAGGACCGCATCGTCCTTCTTCACCACATAGCAGCGACGCAGCAGGAACTCGGCGGTCATGCCCTTGAGCATGGCGGCGGCGGCGTCACGGCTGCTGACGCCGACCGGGATCTTTACGGCCCGGGTGGCGGGCACCACATGGAACTCGGCATAGGCGCCCAGCGGTCCGTTGCCGAAGGCGGCGCGGTCCCCGACGACGAATCGGGTGACCCCCTCCCCTACCGCCTCGACCACGCCGGCGCCTTCCAGGCCCAGCACCGCCGGCATCTTCATCGGGTAGAGGCCGGTGCGATGGTAGGTGTCGATGAAGTTGAGGCCGATGGCCTCCTGGCGGATCAGAATCTCGCCGGGACCCGGTGTCGGGACCGGCAGATCAACCGCTTCGAGAACCTCGGGACCGCCGGTCCGGACCGCCTGGATCGCCAGCATCAGCCGAGGTTCCGCTTGAAGAAGGCCAGGGTGCGGTCGTTGGCTTTCGCCGCATCCGCCTCGGCATAGTGCTCGCCGCCATGGCGGGCGAAGGCGTGGTCGCGGCCCGGATAGTCGTGGATCGTGATCAGCCCGTTGCCGTCCAGCGCGGCGTGGATCGCCGCCTGGGCCTCCTTGGGCACGAAACCGTCCTCGCCGGCGATGTGCAGCATCAGCGGCGCCTTCACCATCGCGGCCTCACCGGTCAGGGCGTCGAGGCCGACACCGTAGTAGGACACCGAGGCGTCGACGTCCGTGCGGGCGGCGGTGAGATAGGCCATCTTGCCGCCGAGGCAGTAGCCGACCGCGCCGACCTTGCCGGTGCAGCCGGCGTCGGCGCGGATCGCATCAATGGTGGCCGCGATATCACCGACGCCCATTTCGGCGTCAAACAGGCCGAACAGTTCAAAGGCGCGGTCCCATTCGGCCTTGGACTTGTCGGTGATGTCGATATCCGGTTCGATGCGCCAGAACAGATCGGGGCAGATCGCCAGGTAGCCCTGCGAGGCCAGCCAGTCGGTGGTCTCGCGCATGACGGCGTTGACGCCGAAAATTTCCTGGATCACGACGACTGCCGGGGCTTTCGCCGCCGTCGGCCGGGCCACATAGGCCGAAAAGGCGCCATCCGGCGTCTTGATGGTGAGGCGTTCTCCGCTCATCGTCGTAGTCTCCCGTCTGTTGCGCCGGGTGTTACCGCGCCGGACCTGCGTTCGCCCATAACAAAGTCGTGGTCGGCGCCATCAAGGAAGACCCATGAAGGTCACGATCAATATCGAATGCGATCCGGTGGAAGCCCGTACGTTTCTGGGCTTGCCGGATGTCAGCGGCCTCAATGACCACCTGGTCGGCGAGATGCAGAAGCGCATGGACTCCAACATGGCCGCCCTGGCGCCCGAGGAGTTGATGAAGAGCTGGATGAGCTTCGGCACCGGCGCGACCGAGCAGTTCCGCAAGCTGATGACGGCCGCGACCACGGGCACGGCCTTCGGGACCAAACCGTCGGAATGACGGACACCATCTTCGCCCTGGCCACCGCGCCTGGACGCGCAGCTCTGGCCGTGGTGCGGATTTCGGGGCCGGGGGCCGGGCCGGCGCTGACGACTCTGGCCGGGAAGCTGCCGGCGCCACGGCGGGCGTCTGTGCGGCGGCTCAAGGACGCGTCGGGCGCGTTGATCGACGAAGCGCTGGTGCTCTGGCTGCCCGGTCCCGCCAGCTACACGGGCGAAGACAGCGCCGAGCTCCACCTTCACGGCGGCCAGGCGGTGGTCGAGGCGGCGCTTGAAGCGCTGGCGGCTCTGGGCCCTCGCCTCGCCGAGCCGGGTGAGTTCACACGCCGGGCCTTCCAGAACGGGCGGCTGGATCTGGCCCAGGCGGAGGCGGTCGCCGATCTGGTCGACGCCGAAACCACGGCCCAGTCCCGGCAGGCCCTTGAGCAGCTGGGGGGCAGCCTGAGCCGTCGCTACGACGGGTGGCGCGAGCTGCTGATCGAGGCCCTGTCTGTGCTCGAGGCGGCCGTCGATTTTCCCGACGAGGATCTTCCGGAGGACGTTGCTGCGCGGGCGCAGCCGGCGCTGGAGCGGCTTCGGCAGGACCTTGAGGCCGCGCGTCACGATGGTCGCGGCCGACGGGTGCGGGACGGCTATCGCATCGCCCTGATGGGCCTGCCCAACGCCGGCAAGAGCAGCCTGCTCAATGGTTTGGCCGGCCGGGACGCGGCGATCGTCACGCCGACGCCAGGCACGACACGGGACGTCATCGAGGTTCCGCTGGTTCTGGCCGGATACAAGGTTCTGCTGGCTGATACGGCGGGCCTGCGGGCGGCGGAAGACGACATCGAGGCCGAAGGCGTGCGGCGCGCGCGCGCCTGGGCAGAGTCAGCCGATCTGCGCCTCTGGATCGTGGACGGCTCGCAGTCGAACGGCGCCAACGGCACTGAAGCTGCGCTGCTGGTCCAGCCCGGAGACCTGCTCGTCCTCAACAAATCGGATCTGCCGCCGGGAGACGACGCCGTGGCGCCGGTGACAGCGGGACTGGCGCGGCTGGAGACCACGGCGACCGCGTCTGCCGATATTGCGACGCTGCGCCGGTGGCTGGAGGCGCGGGTTGTCTCCGATCTCTCGGGCGCGGAATTCCCGGCGGCGACGCGGCTGCGTCACGTCGAAAGCCTCAACGAAGCGGCGGACCTGGTGACCCGGGCGCTTAGCCAGCCTGAGGCGGAGTTGGCGGCTGAAGACGTCAGGCTGGCCGCCCGTGCGCTGGAGCGTATTTCCGGGCGGGTGGATCCTGAAGCGGTGCTGGATCGGGTGTTCTCGAGCTTCTGCATCGGCAAGTGATGTTTCACGTGAAACACTGACGGGCGGGGACTCCCGATCCCGGGCCTTTTCCGCTATATCGGGTTTCCATCGCCCCCGCTCGTCGGGGGCGTTCGCCTTTTGGACGCCTTGAGATGACCCGCGCCTGGGATGTGATCGTGATTGGCGGCGGCCATGCCGGATGCGAAGCCGCCTGCCTCGGCCCGCTTCGGCGCGCGCACCTTGTTGCTGACACACAAGGTCGAGACTATCGGCGAGATGAGTTGCAACCCGGCCATCGGTGGCCTGGGGAAAGGCCATCTGGTTCGGGAAATCGACGCGCTGGACGGCCTGATGGGCCGCATGGCCGACAAGGCCGGCATCCAGTTCCGCATGCTCAATCGGTCCAAGGGCCCCGCCGTTCGCGGCCCCCGGGCCCAGATCGACCGCAAGCTCTATCGCGAAGCGATGCAGGCTGAGCTTGCCAACACCCCGAACCTGACGATCAAGGCCGAGGCCGTCGAGGACCTGCTGGTGGTGGACGGCCAAGTTTCCGGCGTCGTGGGCGCTAGCGGTGAAATCTATCCCGCCGGTCGCGTCGTCCTGACCACCGGCACGTTCCTGAAGGGTGTCATCCATCAGGGCGAACAGCGCATCCCCGCCGGTCGGGTCGGCGAGGCGCCCGCCATCGGGCTTGCCGACCGCCTGTACGCCCTCGGCCTGGATATGGGGCGTCTCAAGACCGGCACCCCGGCCCGTCTGGTGGCCTCCACCATCGCCTGGGAAAAGCTGGAGATGCAGGCGGC
>JBKJII010000211.1:0-1353 GCA_046598505.1 Caulobacter sp.
GTCGTCGCCACCAGCCTGAGCCCCGCCGACGACGCCATCGAGAAAGCCGTCCGCCGGGAAGGCATCGGTGTCCACCGCGGCTCGCTGCATGACGTGCTGGCGCGGTTCATCGGCGCGCTGGACGAGCATGGCCCGGCCGACCACATCGTGCGCCTGACCGCCGACTGCCCGCTGGCCGACCCGTTCGTCATCGACGAGACCATCGAAACCCATCTGGAGACGGGCGCCGACTACACCAGCAACACCCCGCCCCACCGCACCTTCCCCAAGGGCCTGGACGTCGAGGTGATGAAGGCCGCGACGCTGCGCCAGGCTGCGGCAGTGGCCGCCACGCCCGAGGAGCATGAGCATGTGACCTGGGGCATCCATCAACACCCCGACCGCTACCGGCTGGCGTTCCATTCCCAGCCGAACGATGAGGGCGAGGTGCGCTGGACGGTCGACCGGCCCGACGACTACGCTTTCATGGCCGCCGTCTACGACGATCTCTACAAGGCCGACCGCGCCTTCACCTCGGACGCCGTCCGCGCCTTCGTGAAGCGCCGCCCGGACCTGGAAAACTATGGCGGAGACCGCCGCATATGACCGCCCCGACCGTCACCCTGCGCGACCTGACCGCTGATGACAGCGCCCGCATCCACGCCTGGCGCAACAGCGAGGCGGTGCGGTCGTACATGTACACCGACCATCTGATCAGTCCCGAGGAGCATGCCCGCTGGTTCGCCGGCATCCCGGGCGACGACCGCCGCCGCTACTGGATCATCGAGATGGACGGCCTGCCGGTCGGACTGGCCAACCTCTACGACATCGACCGCCGCCACGGCCGCTGCGCGTGGGCCTATTACCTCGCCGACCCGACGGTGCGCGGCCTGGGCCTGGGCAGCTATGTCGAGTTCTGGATGATCGAGCAGGTGTTCGGACCGCAGGGCCTGGGCAGGCTGTGGTGCGAAGTTCTGGCCAGCAACGAGCCTGTCTGGCGGCTGCACGAGAAGCACGGCTTTGTTCAGGAGGCAAGGTTCCGGCGGCACATCGTCAAGGACGGCGTGGGCGTGGACGTGCTGGGGCTGGGCCTGCTGGCCGAGGACTGGGCCGCGCGGCGGGCGGAGATGGCCGAGCGCTTGCGGGGCAAGGGGTTTGTGGTTCCCATCTAGCCTCTCCCTCTTGGGAGGGGACCACCCGCAGGGTGGTGGAGTGGGAAGCTGGGTGGTCGAAGGCTGGCGGCCTCGATCAGGATATCCCGGCCGACGCCGCGCATCCCCCTCCACCATGCTCCGCATGGTCCCCCTCCCCCAAGTGGGGGAGGTTAGTGAAGGTGGATGCGCGGCGTCGGCCGGGATATCCTGATCGAGGCCG
>JBKJII010000382.1:0-6163 GCA_046598505.1 Caulobacter sp.
CCGGACGCGCCGTTCGTGCTGCGGAGGGGGGAAGACTAGCCCCTACGCCTTCACCACCGCTCCTCCGGCCTCAAACGCCGCTTCCCCGGCCAGCGACAGCTCGACGACGGCGGCGAACACGGCCGGCGCGGGGGCGTTGGCGGCGCGGACAAGGTCATCCAGTGTCACCGGCGTCGGTGACAGCAGCTCGGCCACCCGTTCGCGCAGTCCTTCCGGCGGCGCTCCGGCCGGTCCGGTCCAGGGGCGCCGCTCCCGTTCGCGCAGGCCGCCCAGCCCCTCCAACGCTCGCAGCACATCGTCGACGCCCTCACAGACGGTGGCGCCCTGTCGCAGCAGATCGTTGGTCCCGCGCGCCCTCGGATCGAGCGGTGAGCCCGGCACGGCCAGCACTTCGCGACCCTGTTCAGCGGCGAGGCGCGCGGTGATCAGCGAACCCGACTTGAGTTCAGCCTCGACCACCACCACCGCTTGCGACAGGCCGGAGATCAGCCGGTTGCGCCTTGGGAAGTCGCGCGCCTGGGCGCGATAGTCCGGCGGGCTTTCGGACACGACGGCGCCGTCGACCGCGAGGCGCGCGTGCAATCCCGCATGCTCGGGCGGATAGATGTCGCCGACGCCGCCGCCGAGTACGGCCACCGTGCCTGTCGCCATCGCCCCCTCGTGCGCCGCGCCGTCGATGCCGCGCGCCATGCCGGAGACGATGACCCGGCCGGCCTGACCAAGTTCGGCAGCGAGGGTTCTGGCGAAGCGCTGGCCGCCCGCCGAGGCGACCCGGGCGCCGACAATGGCGACAGCCGGCCCGGTCAGCAACTCCGCCCGTCCCAGCACCCAGATCAGCGGCGGCGGCGGGTCCAGCGCCGCCAGCAGGGGCGGGAAGGCGCGCTCGGAGCCAAGGATCAGCCGCGCGTTGAAACGGTCGCCGGCCTCGATCTCGCGTTCGGCCTCGGTGCGGGACGGGATATCGACATGCCGGCGAGCAAGGTCCGGCAGGGCGTCAAGCGCCTTTGCCGCCGAGCCGCAGCGCTGCAGCAGATGTTCGAAGGCCACCGGTCCGACATTCGGGGTCCTGGCCAGACGCAACCAGGCGATCCGTTCAGCGTCGGACGGCGGCCCGGCCGTCACGCGTCAGGGGCCGGAGGGGCCGCCCCCTCCACCTCATTTGGCGCCGTCTTCGCGCCGATCTTCGGCTCCTCGCCCTTGAGCAGGCGACGGATATTCTCGTGGTGGCGGATGAAGATCAGCACCGCCATGACGGCCGCCAGCACGACCATCGGCCGGGGCTGGTCCGTGCCGAGGGCGAACAGGGGCGCGAGCGCCGCCGCCGCCAGGGCTGCGAGCGAGGACATGCGGAACAGGAAGGCCATGGCGATCCAGGTCAGGGCCGCCAGGGCCCCGACGGGTAAACAGGCCGCCAGCAGCACGCCGTAGAAGGTCGCCACGCCCTTGCCGCCGTTGAACTTGAGCCAGACCGGGAACAGGTGGCCGATGAAGGCGCTGCCGCCGGCCAGGGCGACGGCCGCCGCGTTGCCATGGGTCAGCAGGTGGGCGATCAGGACCGCGACCGCGCCCTTGCCCGCGTCGCCGATCAGGGTGATCGCCGCCAGATCCTTGCGGCCCGAGCGCAGGACGTTGGTCGCCCCGATGTTGCCCGAGCCGATCTTGCGGATGTCGCCCGCGCCGCCCAGCCGCGTGGCGATCAGGCCGAACGGGATCGAGCCGAGGAGGTAGCCTCCCACGACGATCAGTCCCAGTGTCAGCCAGACAGCACTCGCCAGAGATTCCATAGTCGCCCCCAATACACGGTATAGTTGTTATTGTCTCGTCACGTCGACGTTAGAGCGCGTCGAAGCCGGAGTCATGTCGCGGCGCACCGCCGAAGGGGCTGCTTCCGGCGTAGCCGGTGACACGGGGACACGTACTGAAGTACATGTCCCCGGTTTCTACTCCGCCGCCCGATAGACCACCTTGCCGGCCACCACCGTCCGCAGCACCTGACCCTGTAGGCGGCGGCCGTCGAAGGGCGAGTTCTTGGACTTCGACACCAGCCTGTCCGCGTCGATGACCACCGGCGCGCCGATATCGCAGAGCACCAGGTCGGCCGGTGCGCCCGGCGTCAGGCGGCCGCTGGTCAGGCCGAGGAACCGGGCCGGCGCCAGCGTCACGGCGCGGATCAGATCAACCAGCGGCAGGCCGCCGTCGTGGTGGAAGGCCAACAGGGCGGAGAGCAGGGTCTCAAGGCCCACGCCGCCCGGCGTCGCCTCGTCGAAGGGCAACCGTTTGTCCTCGGCCGGGGCCGGGGCGTGGGCGGACACGACGATGTCGACCAGACCCGAGGCGAGCGCCCCGATCAGGGCCTGTCGGTCGTCTTCCGACCGCAGCGGCGGATCGAGCTTGGCGAAGGTGCGGTAGTCGCCGATGTCCAGCTCGTTGAAGCTCAGGTGGTTGATCGAGGCGGTGGCCGTGACCTTCACGCCGCGCGCCCTGGCCCGGGCGAGCGCTTCCAGCGCGCCGGCGCTGGTGATCTGGTCGACCAGCAGGTGCGCCCCGGTCAGTTCGGCCAGGGCCAGATCCCGCTCCAGCCCGATCCGCTCGGCCATGGCCGGGCCGGACGGCAGACCCAGGCGGCCGGCGAACTCGCCTTCTGTCGCCGCCGCGCCCCGGGTCAGCCACGGATCCGACGGCCGGTGAGCCACGGCCATGTCGAAGGTTTTTGCATAGGCCATGACGCGGCGCAGGACGCGACTGTCGACGATCGCGCTGTCGACATCGGTGACATAGACGCAGCCCGCTTCGCGCATCAGGCCGATCTCGGCGATCTGCTCGCCCTTCAGGCGCTTGGTGGCGGCCCCGGCGCACAGGATGCGGGCGCTGTCGATGTCGCGGGCGCGGCGCAGGATGAAATCGACCACCGACGGATCGTCGACGGCCGGGTTGGTGTCGGGCTGGACCACGAAGCAGGTCACCCCGCCGGCGGCGGCGGCGAGGGCGGCCGAGCGGAGCGTTTCCTTGGTCTCTGATCCGGGTTCGCCCGTCTTGACCCGCAGGTCGATCAAACCCGGCGCGAGCATCCCGCCGCCGCAGTCGATGACCTGAACATCGCCAGACAGGTCGCTGAAATCCTTGCCCTTCGAAACATCGGCGATGGTCTCGTCGGAGACCACCAGCGCGCCCGGGCCATCGTAGCCGCCCTCGGGATCGACCAGCCGGGCATTCTGGAAGGCGAGGGGGCGAGCGCGGGCCATCAGGCGTTGTCCAGCCTGGCGGCGAGCGAGGCCAGGACGGCCATCCGGGCCGCAACGCCCATTTCGACCTGGTCCTGGATCAGGCTGACGGCGGGGTCATCGGCGACGTCGGAGTCGATCTCCACGCCCCGGTTCATCGGCCCCGGGTGCATCACCTTCACGCCGTCGGAGGCGGCCTTGAGCTTCTCGCGATCGAGGCCCCAGAAGCGGAAATATTCGCGGGTCGAGGGGACCAGCGCGCCCTGCATCCGCTCCAGCTGCAGGCGCAGCATCATCACCACGTCAGCCCCGGCGATGCCCTTTTCCAGGTCGTGATAGACCGTCGCGCCCCAGTGTTCGGCGCCGGCGGGCATCAGCGTCGGCGGTCCGACCAGGCGAACTTCCGCGCCGAGTATATTGAGAAGGTTGACGTTTGAGCGCGCCACGCGGCTGTGCATCACGTCGCCGCAGATGGCCACGGTCAGCCCGGCCACATGACCGAAGGCGCGCCGCATGCTGAGCGCGTCGAGCAGCGCCTGGGTCGGATGTTCATGCTGGCCGTCGCCGGCGTTGATCACGCTGCAGCCGACCTTCTGCGACAGCAGGGCGGCCGCGCCGGATGAGGCGTGACGCACGACCAGCAGGTCCGGCTGCATGGCGTTCAGCGTCACCGCCGTGTCGATCAGGGTCTCGCCTTTGGCCACCGAGCTGGTCTTGACGCTCATGTTCATGACGTCGGCGCCGAGGCGCTTGCCGGCCAGCTCGAAACTGGCCTGGGTGCGGGTGGAGTTCTCGAAGAACAGGTTCATCAAGGTGCGACCCTTGAGCAGGTCGAGCTTCTTGGTCGTCTGCCGGTTCAGGGCCACGAACCCGTCCGCCAGATCCAGCAGCTGCTGGGCCTCGACGACGTTGACGTCCATGGCGGACAGAAAATGGCGGCGCGGAAAGGGGAAGGTCCGGGCGCGGACCTCATCAATACCCGGTGCGAAAGCCGTCATAAGCCGTGGTCATAGGCGAACCCGGCGAGGACGCCAACTCATGAATCCCTCTCCCAAAGGGAGAGGGAGGGGCCCGGCGCAAAGCGACGGGAGGGTGAGGGGTCAAGGTGGCGACTTCTGAAGCGCGTATAGATTGTTTTATGTCGACATTCGCCCGTGTTGCAACCATGGATCGCATCGACAAGGCACGCGAACTCCGCAGCTTCCAGACCTTCGCCGAGAACCGGCTCTGGCAACTTCTGCGCGGCCGCAAGCTCGCCGGCCTGAAGTTCCGCCGACAAGTCCCCATCGACCACTACATCGCGGACTTCGCCTGTTTTGACCTTCGGCTGGTCATCGAGCTCGACGGCCCTGTGCACGAGGATCGCTACGAACGGGACGAGCAGCGCACCGATGTGTTGCGATCACTCGGCTGGCATGTGGTTCGATTCGACAATGAGGTGGTGCTCGCCGAGCCGCAGCGGGTGCTGGACGCGGTGCTGGCGGTGCTGAGCCGGGCGGCGCCGTAACCCCTCGCCCTCCCGCTGCTTCGCATCGGGCCCCTCCCTCTCCCGTTGGGAGAGGGTTACTTAAGGTGAAACACCACCAGCAGCAGCGGAATGGTCACCAGGCTGGCCGCCGTTGTGAACGCCACGATCCCGGCGATCAGCGGGGCGTCGCCGCCCATCTGGCGGGCCAGCACGTAGGAGGCGGCCGCGCCGGGAGCTGAACCAACCAGCAGGGCCACGCCCTGGGCGGTCTTGTCGCCGCCGGCCAGACGGCACAGCTCCCACATCAGGATCGGCAGGACGACCAGCTTCACCAGGCTGACACCGGCGATCAGCCAGAGGCGGCTGTGGACGTAGCCGAAGCTGAGGCCCGCGCCCGCCACCACCAGCCCCATGGTCAGGGCCGCGTCGGACAACTGGTCCAGCCCGCTCATCACCGCCGGGATTTTCGGGATGTGCAGCACATTGAACAGCGCCCCGACGGCGCAGCCCCACAGCACCGGGTTCTGCGCCAGACCGCGCAAGGCGGTGCGCCAGCCGCCGCCCTGGCCTTCGCCCCAGTGACTCAACACCAGCACGCAGATGACGTTGATGGCCGGGATCAGGGCGCCCATGATCATCGCGCCCAGGCCCGCGCCCTCCTCGCCGAACACCAGCGCGGCCAGCGGCAGGAAGACGAAGGTGTTCCAGCGCAGGCTGCCCTGGAACACGCTGGTGAAGCTCGGATCCGAAATGCGCAGCAGCGGCTTCGCCGCCAGAACGGCAAGCGAGACGATGACGATCGCGCCCACGGTCGCCAGGCCCAGCGGTCCGGCCGACAGGCTGCCGAAGTCAGCCTTCCACACCGCCGGCATCAGGAAGCCCGGATAGAAGACGAAATAGGTCAGGCGTTCGATCGGCGGCCAGCTGGCCTCCGGGATGAACTTCGAAGCCTTCAGGCCCCAGCCCAGGGCGATCATAGCGAAGACGGGGAGGACCCCCAGCAGGATGGCGCTCATGAGGGTTGGGTAACCGGCGATCGTGAGTCTGTCGAAGCATGACATCCCCGGCGGGCCGGTGTTCACTGCCGTCAACGAACAAAGGGAACGCCACCATGACCGCCAATCGCCAGATTGTGCTCGCCGAGCTTCCCGGAGGCGACCATCTGGGACCTCAGCATTTTCGCCTCAACACCGCCCAGGCCGGAACGCCCGGCGACGGCGAAGTTCTGCTGAAGATCCTCTACGTCAGCCTCGACGCCGCCAACCGGGCCTGGATGCAGGGCGCGACCTACCGGGCCGCCATCGAGGCCGGCGATGTGATGGCCGGCGGAGCGCTGGCTGAGGTGGTGGCGTCCAAGGCCGCACACCTGGCCCCAGGCGATCTCGTGTTCGCCGACACGGGCTGGCAGGAGTACGCGGTGCTGCCGGCCAAACATCTGGCGAAGATCCCGCGCATGGACCCGCTGACCCATCTG
>JBKJII010000471.1:0-2197 GCA_046598505.1 Caulobacter sp.
CCTGGGAGACCGAGGTCACCACCCCGACCGACCGGGCCGCCGAGCACGTCGCCCGCGCCCGTTTCGCGGTCTATGGCGACAACGTCTATCCGGACGCCACGTTCAGCCTGCGTCTGTCCTACGGCAAGGTGGCCGGCTGGACCTGGCAGGGCCGCGAGGTCACGCCGTTCACGACCTTCGGCGGCCTGCTCACGCGGGAGACCGGGGCTGAGCCCTACGCCATGGCGCCGCGCTGGCTGGCCGCGAAAGACCGGTTGAACCCCAATACCGTCTACGACTTCGCCACCACCAACGACATCATCGGCGGCAACTCGGGCTCGCCGGTGATCAATGCCAGGGGCGAGGTCATCGGCACGGCGTTCGACGGCAATATCCACAGCATCGCCGGCGCCTATGGCTACGATGCGTCGGTGAACCGGACCGTCGTGGTCTCGACCGCCGCCATCACCGAAGCGCTGACCAAGGTCTACGGCCGCGACGCGCTGGTGCGGGAACTGCTCGGCAAATAGGGGCGCAAGCGCATCGAACCCGGCACGGCCGGCTTGCGTCGCCGCCCGGCTTCGTAGTCAATCCGGGATTGGCGCGGAGGGGACTCGCTGCCGTCGGGGGATTTGATGTTTCAGCCTGAAAACGCCCAGAGCCTGATCGGCGTCGCCTTCGTGCTAAGCCTCTGCTGGGTGCTGTCGGAGAACCGCACGCGATTCCCGTGGAAGCTGGCGATCGGCTCGCTGATCATCCAGGTCGGCCTGGTGCTGCTGCTGTTCGGCCTGCCGAGACTGGACGCCGCCAAAAGCCCCTACAATCCACTCTATTGGATCAGCGCCGGGGTGCAGGGCGTGCTGCAGGGCGCGAGCAATGCGGTGGAAGGCCTGGGGACCGCCACGCGGGCCGGCACCAGCTTCGTGTTCGGCTTTCTGGCCGGCGGCGACCAGCCGTTCGCGGTGACCGGGCCGGGCGGGGTGTTCATCTTCGCCTTCCAGGTCATGCCGGTGATCCTGGTGGTCTGCGCCCTGTCGGCCCTGCTGTGGCACTGGAAGATCCTCAAGTGGATCACCCAGGGCTTCGGCTTCCTGTTCCAGAAGACCCTCGGCCTGCGCGGCCCGATCGGTCTGGCCACGGCGGCGACCATCTTCATGGGCCAGGTGGAAGGACCGATCTTCATTCGCGCCTATCTCGACCGGCTGTCGCGGTCGGAGCTGTTCATGCTGATTTCGGTCGGCATGGCCTGTGTCAGCGGCTCGACCATGGTGGCCTACGCGACCATCCTGAAGAACGTGCTGCCCGACGCGGCGGCACACGTCCTGACCGCCTCGATCATCTCGGCGCCGGCCGGCGTGCTGCTGGCCCGCATCCTGATCCCGGCCGATCCGGGCGAGGCGCAGGACAGCCTGATGGAAGCCGAGGACAAGCGCTACGACAGCTCCGTCGACGCCCTGATCAAGGGCACGGGCGACGGCCTGACCATCGTGCTGAACGTCGGCGCGACCCTGATCGTGTTCGTGGCCCTGATCGCCATGGCCGACCTGCTGTTGGCCATGCTGCCGCCGGTCTGGGGCGGCCCGGTCAGCATTGAGCGGGGCCTGGGCGCCCTGTTCGCACCGCTGGCTTACGCGCTGGGCCTGCCATGGAGCGAGGCGCCGGCCGGCGGCCTGCTGCTGGGCACCAAGCTGGTGCTGACCGAGTTCACCGCCTTCATCAAGATGAGCGAGCTGCCGCCCGAGGTGCTGAGCGAACGGAGCCGGATGATCATGACCTACGCCCTGTGCGGCTTCGCCAACATCGCCTCGGTCGGCATCAACGTGGCCGGCTACACCGTGCTGGTGCCGACCCGCCGGACCGAGGTGATGGGCATGGTCTGGAAAGCGATGCTGGCCGGCTTCCTGGCCACCTGCCTGACCGCCTCGCTCGTCGGCCTGATGCCGTCGATGCTGTTCGGCGGCTGATCAAAGCGAGGAGCCGGACGTGAAACTCTACGACAGCCTGAGGGCGCCCAATCCTCGGCGGGTGCGCTGGTTCCTGGCCGAGAAGGGCGCGGAGGACCAGGTCGAGATCATCGACGTGAGCATCTTCAACGGGGAGCACAAGCAGCCGGATTATGTCGGCAAGGCGGGCCTGGCCAATGTGCCGATGCTGGAGATGGACGACGGGACAGCGATCACCGAGTCCGTCGCCATCTGCCGCTATCTCGAAAGCGTCT
>JBKJII010000151.1:0-5208 GCA_046598505.1 Caulobacter sp.
CGGACATCAACGCCCGACTGAAGGCGATGGAAGATCCCGACGCGCCGATGAGTACCGCGCCGACGCCCGTCGCCCCCCCGGCGGTGGACCCGAACGCGGGCGACCTGCCGATCGCGACGAGGCGCGGACAGTAGGCGCCTTCTTCGCCCGCAAGAGGAGGAGGGGTCTAGGAAATCCCGAACGCCCTGGCGTAGGCAATGGTCACGGGCGCATCCAGAGCGCCCGGCCTGAGCGCCAGCGCCATGAAGGAGGGACCCCTGAAGGGCGCCGTCACGGTCTTCGCCGCATCCGCCGAATAGCCGACGCGTGGGTAATAGGCGGGGTGACCGAGCACGATGATCGCCTCGATCCCGGCCGCGCGGCAGAGTTCGTGGCCGACCTGCATCAGCATCGTGCCGAGACCGTCCTTCTGGCGAGCAGGCTGGACCGAGAGCGGCGCGAGCGCCGCGAACCGGGCGCCGGTGTCCGTCGTCAGCGGGCTGAACAGGATGTGGCCGACAACCACGTCATCCTCCTCCGCCACCAGCTCCACCAGAGCATCGCCATCGGCGCGAAGAGCGGCCACGAGGTCGGCTTCGTCGGGCTGGAGGAAGGCGGCGGTCACGACGGCGCGGATGGCCTCGTGGTCCTCCAGCGTCGCCGGCCGGATCACCATGCGCCGATTTTTGCCGCCTCGCCGTGGCTGACGGGACTGTGGGCTGCCTCATGATCCCGCTCGGCGAGGAACCGAACCGCCTCCAGCGCCGCCATGCAGCCCATGCCGGCGGCCGTGACGGCCTGGCGATAGATGTCGTCGGTCACGTCGCCGGCCGCATAGACACCGGGGATCGCCGTCGAGGCCGTGCCGGGGATCACCGACAGATAGCCGCCGGCGTGGGTCTCCAGCTGGTCCTTGAACAGTTCCGACGACGGCGCATGGCCGATGGCGATGAACACGCCGTCGGCGGCGACCTGGCGGGTCTCGCCGGTCTTGACGTTCTTCAGCCGCGCGCCGGTGACGCCCGCCGCTTGTCCGCTTTGGGGGTCGGAATCCCCCTGGATCTCGTCTATGGCGTGGTCCCAGATCACCTCGATCTTCGGATTGGCGAACAGGCGCTCCTGCAGGATCTTTTCCGCGCGGAACGCGCCCTTGCGGTGGACCACGGTGACCTTGCTGGCGAAGTTGGTCAGGAACAGCGCCTCTTCCACGGCCGTGTTGCCGCCGCCCACGACGATGACGTCCTTGCCGCGATAGAAGAAGCCGTCGCAGGTGGCGCAGGCGCTGACGCCGAAGCCCTGGAATTTCGCCTCGCTGTCGATGCCCAGCCATTTGGCCTGGGCGCCGGTGGCGATGATCACCGTCTCGGCCAGCCAGTCCTGGCCGCTGTCGGTCCTGATGCGGAAGGGCCGCTGCGACAGGTCAGCCTCCAGCACGATGTCGCTGATGATCTCGGTCCCGACGTGGCGCGCCTGGGCCTCCATCTGCTCCATCAGCCAGGGGCCCTGGATGACGTCGGCGAAGCCCGGATAGTTCTCCACGTCGGTGGTGATGGTCAGCTGGCCGCCGGGCTGGATGCCCTGGATCAGCACGGGGTTGAGCAGCGCGCGCGCGGCATAGATGGCGGCGGTCCAGCCGGCGGGGCCGGAACCGATGATCAGGCAGCGGGTGGTGCGGGGGGCGGATTGGGTCATCGCCCTAATGTAGCGATGATTCCGGCCGGGAGGAGATGGCTACTTGTCGAACTTGCCTGCGATCCAGGCGCCGGCAAGCGCGGCGGCGCCAAAGAGGGTGATCAGTACGAGCGCCTGAAAATACGGGTCCACGGCTCAGTCCTCAATGGTATTCAAAATATGGTGGATCAGGGTCTGGAACGCAATCACCCCGAGCACCGCCGCCAGCGCCATTAGCAGGTTGATCCGGCCGTTGAGGATCGGCTGCAGGACCGTGGTGACCGCGAACGCCACTGACAGCGCGTTGAAGGTAGCGGCGGCCGCCTTGCGCCGTTCGTTGCGCGCCGCCTTGCCGGGCGGATTTCGCTTTAGCCAAGCGCGACGCATGTTGTTCGCCTAGACTGCCTCGACATGCTCACGGCTTAGACAACCCAAGGCATATATGCAACCGGAAATAGAAATACACGGCCGCAAGATCGGTCCTGGGCACCCGCCGTATGTCATCTGTGAGCTGTCGGGCAATCACAACGGCAGCCTCGAACGGGCGCTGACGATGATCGACGCGGCGGCTGACACCGGCTGCGACGCGATCAAGATCCAGACCTACACCGCCGACACCATCACGCTGGACGTGGACCGGCCCGAGTTCCGCATCCATGGCGGACTGTGGGACGGCCAGACCCTGCACGCCCTCTATCGCGAGGCCCAGACCCCCTACGAATGGCATGCGGCTCTGTTCGCGCGGGCGGCGGCGCGGGGGGTGACCCTGTTCTCCAGCCCCTTCGACGAAACGGCGGTGGACCTGCTCGCGGGCCTCAACGCGCCGGCCTACAAGATCGCCAGCTTCGAGGCCGTGGACCTGCCGCTGATCCGCTATGCGGCGGCGCACGGCAAGCCGCTGATCATCTCTACCGGCATGGCCAACTTTGCCGAGATGGAAACGGCCCGGGACGCGGCTTTGGCGGGCGGGGCGGCGGGGGTGGTCATGCTCCACTGCGTCTCGAGCTATCCGGCGACCTTCGCCGATGCGAATGTGCGGACCATCCCTGACATGGCGGCGCGGCTGGGCCGCATCGTTGGGTTGTCGGACCATACGCCGGGCACGGCAGCTTCGGTGGCGGCGGTGGCGCTGGGCGCCTGCGTGATCGAAAAGCACTTCACCCTGGCCCGCAGCGACGGCGGTCCTGACGCGGCGTTCAGCCTCGAGCCGGCCGAGTTCACGGCGCTGGTGCGCGACTGCAGGGACGCCTGGTCCTCGCTGGGCCGCGCGCACTACGACCTGCTCGGCTCGGAAAAGGCCAACCGCCAGTTCCGCCGCTCGCTCTATGTGACGGCGGACGTCAAGGCCGGCGAGGCGCTGACCAAGGCCAACGTGCGGTCGGTGCGGCCGGGAAATGGCCTGCCGCCGGCGGAGCTGGACAAGGTGTTGGGCCGGACGGCGGCGCGGGATCTGAAGTTCGGCGAGCCGCTGGACTGGGGGATGGTGGCCTGAGTTGGTGCGGGCTATTTCGGTGACAGTTTCCGAATTCGCCGTGGACGCGCGGGCGGGTTGACGATTTCAGAATGCGAATTCGTAAACTGTCACCGAAATAGCCCTCGCCGCGCTACTCCGGCAGCAGCCCCAGCCGCTTGCCGACGATTCCGTCGAGGCCGCGCTTCGACAGGACGTTTTCCGACATGAACACCTGGAACGGGTCCGGCGAGATGGTGTAGCGGACCTTGGGTTTGGCGGTGGTCAGGGCGGTGTGGATGGCCTCGCCGATGCGCTCGGGGGGCAGTCCGCTGGCGCCAAGACCCTGCATATAGGCCTGCAGACGCGCCAGCGGGCCGGCGTAGACGGTGTTGGCGTAGGCCTTGATTTCGAGGTCCTCGGCCTTGCTCCAGATCGGCGTGGCCACCGCGCCAGGCGCGATGATGACCACGTCGACGCCGAACGGCAGCAGCTCGCGCCGCAGCGATTCCGACAGGCCTTCAACTGCGAATTTCGAAGCGCAGTAGGGGCCCATGAAGGGGTTGGCCGTCTTGCCGCCGACCGAGGAAATGTTGACGATCCGGCCCGGATCCTTGCGCGCGGGGCTCTCGGCGCCGAGCAGCGGGGCGAAGGCCTGGATCACCGTCACCATGGCCGTGACGTTGACCTCCATCTGGTTGCGGAAATCCTCGACGGGCAGGTGCAGCAGCGGCCCGGCGACCGCAATGCCGGCGTTGTTGACCAGACCCGCGAGGGTCCGACCGGCCAGCGCCGCCTCGACCTGACGGGCGCCGGCACGAACAGCCGCCTCGTCCGTGACGTCAAACAGCAGCGGTGTGAAGGCGTCGCCGAACTCGGCCCTGAGCCGGTCGCCGTCGGCCTGTTTGCGGACGCTGCCGAAGACGTGGAAGCCCCTGGCTACGAGCACCTTCACGGCGCCCCAGCCGATGCCTGTGGATACGCCCGTCACGACCACGGATTTCTTCTGACCAGCCATGACAGCCCCCGATTGCGATATCGCCGCTACATGGGTTGTCTTGAGCAACTTGGCTAGAGCTTCACGATCCGGCCTAGACTGGTCCGACTCACCGCCCCGGATCCGCCATGACCGCACCCCGCATCCTGTTCGTCTGCGACGCCGGTCCCGGCGTGGGCGGGGGGCATGTGATGCGCTGTCTGACGCTGGCCGGGGCGCTGGCGGCGCGAGGCGCGGACTGCGCGTTTGTCCGCGCGCCGGAGACCGCTGACATCCTGGCCCGCTACGCGCCGGACATGCCGCTGGTCGATGAGGGGGCTGAGGCCGATCTCGTGGTGCTGGATTCCTATCGCATGGCGGCGGCCGTCGAGGCGGCCTGGCGCGGTCGGGCCAAGCGGCTGGCGGTGATCGACGATCTGGCGAGACCGCACGACGCCGATCTGGTGCTGGACCCGTCGTTCGGGCGCGAGGCGCGGGACTATGCGGCGCCCGCGGTGCTGGCAGGACCGGGCTACGCGCTGGTGCGGCCGGCGTTCGGCGCGGCGCGGGCGGGCGCTCTGGCGCGGCGGGGTGAACCTGTGCGGCGGTGTCTGGTTTCGCTGGGTCTGACCGATGTGGGCGGAATCACCGGGCGGGTCGCAGGGGCGCTGGCGGGCGATCTGGCGCTGGACGTTGTGGTCGGCGCCGGCGCGCCGAGCCTGCCGGCGCTCGAGGCCCGGGCGGCGGAGGGACGGATCACCCTGCACGTCGACACGGACGACATGGCGCCTCTGATGGCGCGGGCTGACATCGCGGTCGGCGCCGGTGGGTCGAGCGTCTGGGAGCGGGCCTGCCTGGGCCTGCCGACGGTTACGCTGATCCTGGCCGACAATCAGCGGGACATGGCCATGAAGCTCGACGCAGCCGGGGTGACCCTGGCGGTCGACGCGCGGTGGCCGGGGCTCGAGGCGCGTCTGGCTGAGGCGGTGGAGCGGCTGCTGACAGATGAGCGGTTGCGGGTGGGGCTGTCGGCGGCATCGGCGGCCCTGTGCGACGGGCAGGGGGCGGACAGGGCGGCGGCGGAATTGCTCCACCTTCACTAACCTCCCCCACTTGGGGGAGGGGGACCATG
>JBKJII010000205.1:0-17354 GCA_046598505.1 Caulobacter sp.
GGTGGGTAGGCGGCGGCTCGCAGGAGTCCTTCCGTCGGAACGAAATAGACCGAGTAGGCCAGCAGGATTACGGCGATCGCCGACAGCAACCCCATCACGGTTCGCCAGACCACCACCCTTGACCGCTCGACGTAGCCGTCGGCCAGTTCAGCTCCGAGCGCGATAAACGGCACGTTGAACAACGACGTCGCCCCCCGGGCGATCAACGATGCGCCGAGCAGCCAGGCGAACAGCATCGCGCCGCTCAGGCCGGCCGGCGGCGAAAAGATCAACCCGAACCCCAACGCCACCAGCGGGATGCTCAGCAGCATCAGCGGCAACCGCCGACCCAGCCGCGAGCGAATGTTGTCCGACAGCGATCCGACCAGCGGGTCGGCGACCGCATCGACGCAGAGGCTCAGCCCCACCGCGAAGCCGGTCAGCCAGCCTGAGAGTCCAAGCACCTGGGTGTAGTAGAAGAAGGTGAAGGGCAGGGCGACGTCGAACCCGCCGCTCTGCACGGCCTGACCCAGGCCGTAGGCGAATTTGACGCCAAGGGAGGGCTTGAACCGCGCCGTCGGCTCCGCAACGACATCTGCTGTACTCACGACGTTTCCCGACCCTGGTGTTGCTGTGCAGGGTGAACCCGTCACGTCTGGCGATGCAATGGGGCCCCTACGTCAACCGGACCTATTCGGTCGGAAGCCTTCTTCTCCCCCCTCGATTGTGCCCTGCCCTCGCTCGCGTGTATGCAGGGGGTGGATAGGGCGTGAACAGCTTACCGGCGGAGCGGAAGTAACGGGCGGCGGTGGTCCCGACGGGGTCGCCCAGGCGCACGCCAAGATGCTCGCCGACAAGACGCTGCAGTTCGACTTCCCCGAAATCGCCGTCTGGCTGCTCTATTTCTATCTGCCACGGGGAGTGCGCCCTGAGCGTCGTTGAGGTCGCCGCCGCCGAGGGCGAGCGCGCCCTGATCACGCCCGAGGGTATCGACCTGAAGGTGCGCATCGCTTCCGCTGGCGAGCGGGCGTCGGCCTTCCTGATCGACGCGGTCCTGATCAGCGTGGCCCTGCTCGGGTTGACCTTGTTGTCGCTGGGCGGCGCCCTTCTGATCAGGGCGCGGGCGGCCGAGTTCGTGATGGTCATCTGGATGCTCGGCGCCTTCCTGCTGCGCAACGCCTGGTTCATCGTCTTCGAACTGGGTCCTCACGCCGCAACGCCGGGCAAGCGGGCGCTAGGCCTGCGGGTGGCGGCGCGCAATGGTGGACGACTGACGGCCGAGGCTGTGTTCGCCCGCAACGCCATGCGCGAGCTGGAGGTGTTCCTGCCCCTGTCCTTCCTGTTCGGGGGTGGATCGCAGGATCAGGTCTCGAGCGGGATCTATCTGCTGGGCCTGGCCTGGAGCGGGGTCTTCGTCCTGTTCCCGCTGTTCAATCGCGACCGGCTGCGGACAGGCGACCTGATTGCCGGCACCTGGGTGGTCCATGCGCCGAAGCGAACCCTGCTCAAGGACCTGGCAGACGAAAGCGCCAATGCCAGCGAGCGGTTCACCTTCAGCCGCGCCCACCTCGACGCCTACGGCGTGAAGGAGCTGCATGTGCTGGAAGACGTCCTGCGCCGCAACGACCGCCGGGTGATGATGGCGGTCGCCGAGCGCATTCGCCGCAAGATCGGCTGGCAGATGACCGACGATGAGGCCGACGGCGACTTCCTCGCGGCCTACTATGCAGCGCTGCGGGGCCGGCTGGAGTCGCGGCTGCTGTTCGGCAAGCGCAAGCGGGACAAGTTCGACCTGGCCTGATCAGCGCGCCGTCGGCGTGCGAACCGGCACGCCCTTCGCCTGCCCCTCGGCGACCAGGGCGGCGCAGTTGGCGTCGTCTGCCAGGCCGGGCTCGACAAACGGCAGAATAACCGCCAGCGGCGCCAGCACGGTGGCCAGAACGGCGGCGAGCCCTCCCTGGGCGACCGCGTTTCCGGTCTTGAGGGAGACGTCGGGCTTCGTCAGCGGACCGCTGATCTGTATCGGAATGAACAGGCGCAGCAGGCGTGGCTTCTTGGACTCGCCCTCGAAGGTCAGATTCAGGCGCTCGGTCTTCAGATTGACCGTGCCGGAGCCCTGCACCCGCACCACGCCGGTATCGAGAATGATCCGGTTGGCCCGGGCGATGCCGTCGGTGACCCGGAAGTCCGCCACGGCGCAGCGGATTGGCGTCTGGCGCGGATTCTCCGACAGCAGCAGCAGCAGGCCCTTGGAGACATTGACGCCGAGGAGTTCGGCAAACGCCTGACGCATCTGGCCGCTGGGTGCGACGAAGGTCAGGCTCCCATTGGCGCTGCCCAGGGCCTTGCGCACCGAATTGCCGTAGCCGGTAAGCTTCGCCCGGGCGACGATCTGGCCCTCGACCGCCGGCCGTCCGGCGGAGCGATAGGATATCCAGTCCTCGAGCCGGGCCCCGGTCATGCGCAGATCGGCGTCAGTTCTGGGCGTGTCGCCGCGGGCGTCCAGCTTGATCAGCCCCCGGACTGAACCCCGTCTGAAGGTCAACGCCACCGGGTCGGCGGTCATCACGCCATCCTTGAGATCGAGGTCGAGCGACACCTTGGTCAGCGGCAGCCCCGGCGCATTGACGGTCTCGGCCCGGTACGTGACGCGGGCATCCATGCTCCGGATGCGATCGGTCTGCAGGGTGGCGTCCGGGAACATGCGGCGAGCAGCCTGCATTCGGCCGGACATGGCCATCTGTTCCGGTGACACCGTCTCGCCGCGCCGCGTCGAGGGAACACCGCCGAACAGGCTGGCGAGGTCGTCGAAGTCCAGTCGCCGGGACCGGAGGTCGGCGGTCAGAAGCGGGCGCTGGCCGCGCGTCTCGACCGTCATCATGCCGGCGACATCGCTGTCGCCGATGCGTCCGGCGGCCTTGTCGAAGCGATAGAAGGTCCCGCGCCGGATGAGGTGCGCCGCCAGCCGGTAGGGCGGCGTGTTGGGCATGGCCAGGCCGGTCAGACCGAACAGGTCGTTGAGGTCCTGTCCCGTGACCACGATGTCGCCGTCGTAGGCGCCCAGATCAAACGGCTTGCGGATACGCGCATTGGCGACCAGATGGGTAGCGCCCGCGCGAACATCGGCGCGGAACGGCCAGGGGCGGTCAGGCGAGACGTTCAGCAAGGGATCGCCGGTGATGTCAGCCACGAACCGCGCGCCATTGAGCAGACCTTCGCCACGCAGGGCGAACACGCCCCCTCCGGCGCCGGCGGCCTTTTCGTCCGTATAGACCTGACCCGAGAAGGTCGTCTTTCGCCTGGCGTCGCGCAGGGTCAGCCGGCCATCGAGGATGGTGAAGTGGCGGATCGCGGGCAGCTTCAGGCCTGAGCCGCCGCCCTTGCTGCCGAACGTCCAGTTGGCGCGGCCGTCTGCCAGGCGGATCAGGCTGATCCAGGGTCGGATGATTTCGAGCCTCGGCAGGATGGCCCGGCCGACGAAAAGGGGAGGGACCTCGATCTGCACGCCGATCCGGCCGATCCTGGCCATGTCGCCGCCGGCCTTCACCCAGACCGGCTGGGCGATGCGCACGTCGTTGGCATCGATGCGCGGCTTGAGCGACCAGGGATGAACCTCAAGGTCGCCGACCAGGGTCACGGTGCGGCCCAGCTTCGCGGAGGCGACGGCGCCGACGGGGCCGCGCAGCCAGTTCCAGTCGAACAGCCAGAGGAACAGGATCAGGCCGACGATGAAGATCGTCACGACGGAAAAGCCGATGCGCGCGCGGGGCGACATGGCGGTCCAGCCCGCGATGGGGCGCGACAGGACAGGATGCGTGGCTGTGGGCCAGCGAAACGGCAAACTCTGAATCTCCGGCGACCCCGCCTTTAAGCGCGGGGACAGCGGAGCGGTTCCGTCCGGTGAGCCGGCTAGTAGACCAGCTTCAGGGCGGCCCAGCCGGCCGCGGCGGTCAGGAAGGCGATGATGGCGATGATTTCGTAAGTCTTGAACAGTGGCCCGTTTGGCGAACGCATTTGATCTACCCCTTGTCCCGTTTCGATCCAGCGAGGAGGATGGTTCGCAAGGCGCAGGCCACTCGCGGACCCGGACATGCACGACAGACGCACGCTCATGCTCGGGGCCGCCGCGACGCTGATGGCCCCGTCCATCGCGCGGGCCGGCGGTGTCATCACCGTGTTTGCCGCTGCGTCCCTTCAGGAATCGCTGACCGCCGCCGGCGCGGTCTTCACCGCGCGTTCAGGCACGTCGGTGCGGTTCAGCTTCGGCGCCTCCTCGGCGATGGCGCGCCAGATCAGCCAGGGCGCCCCCGCCGACGTGATCCTGACCGCCGACGAAGAGTGGATGGACTGGCTGGCCGGCAAATCGCTGATCGTGCCGGCCTCGCGCCGTCGCCTGTTGTCCAACCAGCTGGTGCTGGTCGCCCCGGCTGGCGCCAGGACGACGCTGAAGATCCGCCCGGGCATGCCGCTGGCGAAGGCGTTGGGGGCCGGTCGCCTGGCCGTGGCGGATACCACCGCCGTGCCCGCCGGCAGATACGCCAGGGCGTCGCTGACGGCGCTGGGCGTCTGGGGCTCCGTCGCGGACAGGCTGCTGCCGGGCGAGAACGTCCGCGCGGCGCTGGCCTATGTCTCGCGCGGCGAGGCGCCGTGGGGCATCGTCTATGCGACCGACGCCAGGGCCGAGCCGAAGGTGAAGATCGTCGGCGTATTCCCGGAGTCGAGCCACCCGCCGATCGTCTATCCGGGCGCGTTGACGGCAGCCTCACGCAACGCGGGCGGGGCGGCGTTCCTCCGCTTCCTGCAGGGCGCGCAGGCGAGAGCGATATTCAAGCGGTACGGTTTCGGGGCGCCCGCCCGACCGGGCTAGTCTTCGACCTTGCCCGGCCATTCCAGCCAGCCGCCGGGCGTGGTGCTGGCGGGCCTGTAGCGATTGTATTGCGGCGGGTTGCTGCTCACCATCGCGCCGGGCGGGTAGCCATAGCCGCCGCCGGCCACGCCGCCAGACCCATAGGCGTATCCACCGTCGCTTGAGCTGTAGGCATAGCCGCTGGAGGACTCGCTGTAGCTGTAGCGCGACGAGGCGGTCGCGGTGTCCTGCACTGTGACGCTGACGCCGCCGCCACTGCGCGCGCCGTACCGGCCGCCGTAGCCGCTGTAGCCCTCAGAGGCTTGCGACGACCCGTAGGAACCGCCTTCACCGACCCGCACCGGTTCGGTTCGGACGCGATAGACACGTCCGCCGGTCGTCCGCTCACGGGGCGCATGCGCCTGGACGGGCGTCGTCGGCTTCGCGGCGGCCGGTGCAGCCGTCGTCGGGCAATGATCGCAGCAGCAGGCGTTCTGGCGCGCCAGGGTCTGCAGCGGATTGCCGTCGCAGGCGCTCAGCAAAAGGGTCGACAGGGCCAGCAGGGTCAGCCGAACGGACATGGGGCCACTCCGGGCAGTTCACCCCTTACCCTATTCGGGCCGCCGCCGTTCTGCCCGGCTATTCACCCCGGGCGGGAGACTTAACCTTGATCAGTTCCCGGATGGCGAGCGTGACCAGCAGACCGAGCGCGATGCCGAACGTGTTGGCCAGGGCGTCGGCGGGGTCGCCCTGGCGTCCCCAGCCCATCAGGGACTGGGCGATTTCGATGCCCACGCCGCCGCCGAACAAGCCCGCAGCCAGCCGGGTCAGCCGTCGGGGGAAGGCGTATGCTCCGATCACCGCAAGGCCGAAATAGGCGGTCAGATGCTCGACCTTGTCCCACAGGGTCACACTTGGCAGGGCGCTGCTCGGGGCCAGTGAGGCCCAGCCGACCACCAGGCAGGCCAGTACGAACACGGCGATGCGGAGCGGGCGGGGCAGCATGCGGAAGGGCCTGCGGGTTGCGTCCTGGGTTCCCCGTCTCTAGAGCGCGTTGATCCGGTGATGGAACAGGTTTCGCGCGACACGGCGCGAAAAGGGGGATGTGAGCGTGGTTGCAGCAGTGATCTGGGACTTCGGCGGGGTGATCACCTCCTCGCCGTTCGAGGCTTTCAACAGGTTCGAGGAAGAGCGAGGCCTGCCGCGGGACTTCATCCGGCTGGTCAATTCGACCAACCCGCACGACAACGCCTGGGCGCTGTTCGAGCGCAACGAGATCGACACGGCGGCCTTCGACCTGAAGTTTCTCGAGGAAGCCACGACGCTCGGTCACGCCGTGCGCGGCGTCGACATCCTTCCGCGTCTGTCGGGCGATGTGCGGCCGCGGATGGTCGCAGCGCTGGAGGCCTGCAGGGAAGTCTTCAAGGTCGGCTGCATCACCAACAACGTCCAGACCGGCCACGGCGCCGGCATGGCGGGGACCTCCGGCAAGGCCGCCCAGGTGGCGGCGGTGATGGCCATGTTCGACGTGGTGATCGAGAGTTCGAAGGCCGGTGTCCGCAAGCCCGATCCGCGCATCTACCAGATGATGTGCGAGCAGCTGGACGTCGACCCGGCCGACTGCGTCTACCTCGACGACCTGGGCATCAACTGCAAGCCGGCCGCCCAGCTGGGCATGCGGGCCATCAAGGTCGGCGGCGTCGACCAGGCCCTGGCCGAGCTCTCTGCGGCGACGGACCTGATCTTCGAGTAGAGGGCCTCAGTTCACCAGGATCGTACCGAGCAGCAGCTTCGCGCCCTTCCTGCCGAGGGTCGTGTCGGTGATCTGCTGCATCTGGCGGGATATGTAGTCCGCGTCCGGCAGCCCGGCGGCAGGCAGGCCGCTGGCGTAGCTCTGCACGAAGCCCGCGTAGGCCGCGCGCAGCCGCGGCTGGGATTCGCTGGCCAGGGTCCGCAGCCGTTCGTCGGGTACGTCGACGCCGCATTCGACCGTGATGACGCCGCGGCTGCCGTCCCTGTGGATGATGGTGGCGACGATGGCCTTGATCTGCAGAAAGGTGGCGCCGCCGCCCTTCTTCTTCTCCTCGTTGGCCGATGCGGCGGCAGGGAGCAGCGCAAGCGCTACGGCGGCGAGGGCGAGACGACGATCCATACGGCAACTTCACCCGAACATGGTTGACGCGGCGTTTACACATTCGCGCGAAGCGTAGCAGGCGGCGGGATTCAATCGGGAATCAGCGCCCGTACTGGAATGCCCATGGCCGGCTTCGCGCCCGACAACCTTGACCTCGACGGCAAGGTCATCCTGATCACCGGCGGTACAGGGTCCTTCGGCCGACGGTTCGTCGACACGGTGCTGACCCGGTATGTGCCGCGCAAGGTCATCGTCTATTCGCGTGACGAGCTGAAGCAGAGCGAGATGCAGCAGGAGATGCGCGAGCGTTTCCCGCCCGAAACCCTGTCGAAGATGCGCTTTTTTCTCGGCGACGTGCGCGACCGTTCGCGCCTGACCCTGGCCCTGCGCGGCGTCGACATCGTGATCCACGCCGCGGCCCTGAAGCAGGTGCCGGCCGCCGAATACAACCCGTCCGAATGTATCCAGACCAACATCATCGGCGCCGAAAACGTCGTCTGGGCCAGCCTGTCCAACCATGTGAAACAGGTCGTGGCCCTGTCGACCGACAAGGCCTGCAACCCGGTCAACCTGTACGGCGCGACCAAGCTGGCCTCGGACAAGACCTTTGTCGCGGCCAACAACCTGTCCGGCGATATCGGCACGCGGTTCTCGGTCGTGCGCTACGGTAACGTGGTCGGCTCTCGTGGCAGCGTCGTGCCCCTGTTCCGCCGGTTGCTGGCCCAGGGCGCGACGGAGCTGCCGGTCACTGACCCGCGCATGACCCGCTTCTGGATCACCCTGGACCAGGGTGTCGACTTCGTGCTGTCGTCGCTCGTCCTGATGCGCGGCGGCGAGATCTTCGTGCCGAAGATCCCGTCCATGACCATGCCGGATCTCGTCCACGCCATGGCGCCGGGTCTCGGGATCAAGGTCGTCGGCATCCGCCCCGGCGAGAAGCTGCACGAGACCATGGTCGGGGCCGACGACTCCCGTCAGACCGTCGAACTCGCTGACCGTTACATTATCGAGCCGTCGTTCGTCGAATACGCCCGCACCCCGTTCGGTCCCGCCGACGGCGCGACGCCGGTGGCCGAAAGCTTCTCGTACGCCAGTGACAACAACGACGACTGGCTGACCGCCGACCGCCTGACCGCGATGCTGGAGGAGACCGGATCGTGACGGAGGGCTTCCTCCCCTACGGTCGCCAGACCATCGAGGAGGACGATATCGCGGCGGTCGCCGCCGCCCTTCGCGCCGACTTCCTGACCACCGGCCCGACCGTAGAGGCCTTCGAGGCGGCCTTTCGCGAGGTCGTCGGGGCGCAACATGCCATCGCCTGCAGCAACGGCACGGCCGCTCTGCACATGGCCATGCTGGCGGCCGGGATCGGGCCTGGCGACGTCTGCATCGTTCCCTCGATCACCTTCCTGGCCACCGCCAACTGTGCGGCCTACGTCGGTGCGGACGTCGTGTTCGCCGATGTCGATCCGGGCAGTGGTCTGATGACGCCCGCCACGCTGGCCGACGCCCTGAACCGGGCGAAGGGCCGGCGCGTGCGGGCCGTCCTGCCGGTGCATCTGCGCGGCGACGTCTGCGACCTGCCTGCCCTGGCGGCCCTGGCCGATGAGGCCGGCGCGATCCTGGTCGAGGACGCCCCGCACGCACTGGGATCAACGCTGAAGGTCGGCAACCACGTCGAACGGGTCGGCGACGGCGCCCATTCCGCCATGGCCACCTTCTCGTTTCATCCGGTGAAGACCATCGCCACGGGCGAGGGCGGGATGGTCACGACCAACGACGCCGGGCTGGCCGATCGCCTTCGCCGCGCGCGCAGTCACGGCATGACCCGCACGCCGGGCGCCGATCCCTGGCTCTACGAGATGGCCGAGCCGGGGTTCAACTACCGCCTGCCGGACATCAACTGCGCACTGGGCCTGTCGCAGCTTGCCAAGCTTCCCCGCTTCATCGACCGCCGCCGCATGCTTGCAGCCCTTTACGAGACGGCGCTCGCGCCGCTCGGCCCGATCGTGCGGCTCGCCACCCGGCCGGAGGGGTCAGACCCTGTCCTGCACCTGCTGACCGCCCTGATCGACTTTCCGGCGATCGGAAAAACCCGCCGGCAGGTGGTCGACGCCCTGGTCGCGCGCGGCATCGGCAGTCAGGTCCATTACATCCCGGTGCACAGCCAGCCCTACTGGCAGTCCCGCAACGGCCCCCTCGACCTGCCGGGCGCACAGGCCTGGTACGACCGCTGTCTCAGTCTGCCGCTGTATCCGGCGATGGCTGACGGGGATGTTGCGCGGGTGGCGGACGCATTGCAGGCAGCGCTATTTCGGTGACAGTTTCCGCATTCGGGGGAGTCTCCGGCGCCTGATCCCGAATTCGGAAACTGTCACCGAAATAGCCGAACTAGGCGGCCATTCCGGCGGACTGCATCATCACGCGGACGCGGTCCACCGCATCGGGCGACTTGCTGAGCTCTTCACGGAGCTCGGGGTTGCGGACCAGCTTCAGCGCCTCACTCCTGGCCCGGTCGGCGGCCGGACCCAGCGGCGCGGCCTCGCCGACGGCGATGCGCAGCAGCAGGTTCAGGCGATGCACCGCCGGCGCGGGCGCCCTGGCGATCAGGGCGACAATCTTGCCGTCCGCCTCGATCAGGCCGCCAATTTCGCCGATCTTGGCCTGAACCGGAGCTCCGTCCTCGATCACCAGACCGGCGCGCAAGACGTTCTTCTGCAGCAGGGCCAGGCCGGCCATCCGGGTCGCGGGCGAGTCAGCGCCATAGCGCAGCTCCTTCTCGAACCGCAGGGCCGAGACATTGGCCGACAGGTAGCGCGCCGCCTGCCGTTTGTTGGCCGCTCCGGTGACGTTCTCGGCGAGATGGATCAGCGTCTCGACCTCCTCCCGCGCCGTCATCTCGTCGCCCAGCAGGGCCTCGACGAAGTCGCTGGTGACCAGCATGCGCGATCGGGCCGAGAAGGCCTCGTGGATATCGTCCAGCCCCAGCACGCGATCGCCGGCCGCGGTCAGGGCCATGGCCAGGCCGCGCAGCAGGTCGATCTCGTCGCTGGCCGCGCCGGGTTTGAGGCGGCGGGGTCCGGTCAGCTCACGAAGCACACGCTGGGCGATGGCGGTGCGGCAGGACTCGAAACTGGCGCCCGAGAGCCAGCTCGCCAGCCGCTGCGCAGGCGGCGACAACTCCGGCATGATCCGGGCGACCTTGGCGTCCATCCCGATCAGCATCTCGACGGACTCGCTGCCGGCCAGCCGCGTCATCGCGGCCAGCTGTCCGCCCAGATCCAGGTCGGCGCCCAGCAGCTCGGTCAGCCCGGCGCGTGATCCGAGGATTTCGGCCAGGGGCTGCTCGATGACCTGCAGGGCCACAGTGCGCGCGGCGGGGTCTGAGGGCGCGGCTTCCGCCAGATCCAGCAGGCGCGCGACCTTTTCGCTCCAGGTCTTTGCCGGTCCAATCGACGCGGCCACGCCGGCGCCCAGCAGGTAGGCGCGGTCGGGGTCGGCGACCAGCCGCTCGGCGGCGGCGGCGAAGCCCTCGCGGTCGAGATCCGGCAGCAGGCCCTTGCGGTGGTCCTTCATCAGCCGCTCGATGGCCCGTTCGGCCAGCTGCTGGAAGGAACGGATGATCTCGTGCACGCCGATGCCGCGGGCCTGTGCCTCGGGGATGGCGATCTTCTGGATGGCATGTTGCAGTTCGATGCCGGACGCTTCGAGCTTCTCGACCAGGTCGGGCCGGTGCAGCAGTTCGAACGGCGTGGCCTTGTTGCGCGACAGCCAGTTGTCCAGCAACCGGCCGATCCGCTCGCGGGCGTGGCCGGTATAGAGGTCTGACGGGCTGACACAGAGGGGCTCGGTGTTCTCGCGGACCTTCCTGGCCTTGGTGCGTTCCGGCGCACCTTTGCTGAGAATGGTCACGGAGCGGAATTCCCGCGTATCCGGGTCGAGGGTTTCCTTGGTGACGCGCACGGCCGCCGCGCTGCCATCGACCAGGGATTGCTCTGCGGTCTCGAGGGCGCGGGAGCGATCTTCGGTCGCAATCTCCAGCGACCAGCCTGACCCAGGCTGGCGACGCACGAAGAGTTCGTAGTGGACCTGGCCGCGTTCCATAGGCCGCATCTATGGGGTGAATGCCCTAAGGTCCCGTTTACGATGCGAATTCGCCGCATTGGGGCCATGCTGGCGGGTGATTGCCTTGCACAAGGGCGTGACCACGCTAGGGTCCTGCCCGCACGATCTGCTGCGACGAAGGACTGAAATGGCCAACATCACCCTGGTGGACGACGACGAGAACATTGTCGCCTCCGTTTCACTGGCGCTGGAAAGCCATGGCCACACCGTGACGGCCTGTCACGATGGAGTCGCCGGGCTCGAGTCCCTGCAGAACAATCCGCCGGACCTGGCGATTCTCGACGTGAAGATGCCGCGCATGGATGGCATGGAGCTGCTGCGCCGCCTTCGCCAGACCTCCGAGACGCCGGTCATCATGCTGACGTCCAAGGACGAGGAGATCGACGAGATTCTCGGCTTCAACCTCGGCGCCGACGACTATATCCACAAGCCCTTCAGCCAGCGGCTGCTGCTGGAGCGGGTCAAGGCAGTGCTGCGCCGGGGCGGCATCGACGAAGCGATCAAGGCGGGCGGTCCGATCGATCCCGGCGCCAAGTCGATGAAGCGCGGCAAGCTGACGCTCGATCCGGAGCGCCACGACAGCCTGTGGGACGGCAAGCCGGTGCGGCTGACCGTCACCGAGTTCCTGCTGCTGCAATCGCTGGCCCAGCGCCCCGGTTTCGTGAAGAGCCGCGACAACCTGATGGACGCCGCCTACGACGATCAGGTCTACGTCGACGACCGGACCATCGACAGCCACATCAAGCGGATGCGCAAGAAGTTCCGCCAGGTGGACAATACCTTCGACGCGATCGAGACCCTGTATGGCGTCGGATACCGCTATCGCGAATCCTGAACCCGAGGCGCCGGTCCGGCGTCGTCTATGGCCCCAGGGTTCGCGCCTCGGGCGGCTGATCATCGCGCTCAATTTCCTGGGCCTGGCGATCCTCGTCATCGGCGCCCTGACGCTCAACGAGCTGCGCCGGGGTCTGGTCAACGCGCGGATCGACGGCCTGATCACCCAGGGCGAATGGGTAGCCCGTCTGATCGACGAGGCCGCGACGGTCGGCGAGCCCGAACCGGCGTTGCAGGCCAACGACGCCGCTCGCCTGCTGCAGCTTCTGCACCTGCCGCGCAGCCAGCGCGTGCGTCTGTTCGACAAGGATGGCGTGCTGATCGCCGACTCCTACAACGTCGCAGACCGCGTCGACTGGCAACCCCTCCCGCCCGCTCGCAAGCCCGGCCAACCGCCACCGAAGGCTGAGTCCAATCCGACCAAGGAGCGCGCCGCGCGGGCTCTCAAGACGGAACTGGACGCCGCCCTGCGCGGTGAACAGGTCAAAGGCCGACGCATCGGCGAGAACGGCGAACAGCTGGTCTCGGTGTCGTTGCCGATCCAGCGCGTTCGCGCCGTGCTCGGCGTCCTGACGCTCGAAGCCGGGGACGTCGACGCGATCATCGCCGCCGAGCGCGCGGCCCTGATCCCGTTCATCCTGATCGCCATCGGCGTGACGACCCTGTCGAGCTTCCTCATCTACGCCCTGGTGGCCCGGCCCGTGCTGCGGCTGGCCCGGGCGGCCGACCGGGTGCAGCAGGCGCGCGCGCGGTCGATCTCGATGCCCGATCTGGCCCGCCGCCAGGACGAGATCGGCGACCTGACGCGCTCGCTGGAGCAGATGACCGACAGCCTGTCCGAGCGCATGGACGCCATCGAACGGTTCGCCGCCGATGTGGCGCACGAGATCCGCAATCCGCTGACCTCGATCCGTTCGGCGGTCGAAACCCTGGATCTGGTCGGCGACGGCCCGGCCCGCGAACGCCTGACCGGCATCCTCAAGCAGGATGTCGGCCGGCTCGACCGGCTGGTCACCGACATCGCCAACGCCTCGCGCCTCGACGCTGAACTGTCGCGCGATGAGCCGCGGCCGGTCGATCTTGCACGACTGATCAGCGACATTGTCAGTGTTTACGGCGGCGCCACGCCCGGCGGCCCGAGCGTGCGCGTCACCACGGCCGACGCCGGCGCGACCTATGTGGTCGCCGGCCGTGAAGGGCCGCTGGGCCAGGTGTTCCGCAACCTGATCGACAACGCCCGCTCGTTCAGCCCGCCGCTCGGCGAGGTGCGCGTCAGCCTGACCCATGCGCGCGGACAGGCGGAGGTCGTGGTCGAGGACGACGGACCGGGCCTTCCACCCGACAACCTCGAAACCGTCTTCGAGCGCTTCTACACCTCACGCCCCAAGGGCACGGCGTTCGGCGGCAACTCGGGCCTGGGCCTGTCCATCGCGCGCCAGATCGTCGAGGCGCACGGCGGCGAGGTTCACGCCGAAAACCGCCCCGGTCCCGACGGCGCGGTCGTCGGCGCCCGGTTCATTGTCCGCCTGCCGGAGCGCGGCGGATGATCCGCCACGCCGGGCTGGTCGCCCTGCCGGCGGGCGGGGGCTGGCGAGGGGTGCTGATCGAGGGGCCTTCCGGCTCCGGCAAGAGCGACCTGGCCCTGCGATCCCTCTCCCAGGGCTTCCGGCTGGTCGCGGACGACCGCGTACTGGTCTGGTGCGCGGGCGGCGATGTCTGGGGCCGCGCGCCGGAGACGATCGCCGGCCTGCTCGAAAGTCGCGGTCTGGGCGTTCTGCCGCAGCCGGCCCTGCCGTTCGTCCGAATCGTGCTGGCGATTCGCTGCGAGCCCACGGCCGAAGCCGTCGAACGCTGGCCCGCCGGAGAAACCCTCGATCTGGCCGGACAGGCGATTCCCCTTCGCCCGCTGTGGCCTTTTGATCCCGCCGCACCTGCGAAATTGCGCCGCAGCATCGAGCATCTTGGAGCCGACCATTAACGGGCGTATCTAGGCGCCTTCGCGGCGAGGTCGCGTCCGTCGGGCAGGGGTTCCCGGTTTTGATCGAGACAGGGTTTCAGGCTCGCGCATGATCGGCCTCGTGATTGTCACCCATGGCCGTCTGGCGGAAGAGTTCGTCTTCGCCATGGAGCATGTCGTCGGCCCGCAGACGGCCGTCGCGGCCATCTGCATCGGCCCCGAAGACGACATGGAAAAGCGCCGCAAGGACATCCTCAAGGCCTGCGCGGCCGTAGATAGCGGCGCCGGCGTGATCCTGCTGACCGACATGTTCGGCGGCACGCCGAGCAATCTCGCCATCAGCGTCATGGAACAGACCCGCGCCGAGGTCATCGCCGGGCTGAACCTGCCCATGCTGATCAAGCTGGCGTCCCTGCGAACCCGCGAGAGCCTCGAGGCCTGCGTCCACCACGCCCAGGAGGCGGGCCGCAAGTACATCTCGGTGGCCTCCTACGTGCTGGCCGGCGAGAAGTGAGTCTCAGGCGCTCGGTCGAGATCATCAATGAGCGAGGGCTGCACGCCCGCGCCTCGGCCAAGTTCGTCCGCCTGGCGTCGGGCTTCGACGCCGAGGTGACCGTCAGCCGCGACGGCACCAGCGTCGACGCCCGCTCGATCATGGGCCTGATGATGCTCGCCGCCGGCATCGGCTCGACCATCGAGATTTCGGCGGAGGGCGCGGAGGCCGAGCAGGCCCTGGCGGCGCTGGCCGAACTGGTCGAGAACCGGTTCGACGAGGAGCGGTAGCCGCTACAGACGCGAGGCGTAGTCCATGCGTTCGTGGAGAATGCGGATGACAAGCACGCTCCAAGCAGCTTCGCGGAAGAACAGGATGTGCCGCCCCGCCCGGAGGCGCCGAACCCCGGGCCAGCGCGCCCCAGCGATCGGATAACGATCAGGATGCTCTGCGAGCCCTTCGATAGCCATCGTCAGGCCTCGAGCATATCGCTCCGCCTGTTCGTCGCCCCATTCCTCGGCGGTAGCCACGACGATGTCGTGAAAGTCCGCGCGGGCCTTCGCTGAAAGTCGAACGGCCTTCATGAGCTCGACTATAGCGAGAACTAGATGTGATTGCGCCTATTTGTTCAGCGCGCGCCCGGTAAGGTCCTTGAAAAACGCATTGATCTCTTTCTTCGAGCTCAGCGTTACGTAGCGCCCGGCGCGCAGGTCGGCCTCGCCTTCTTCCAGCGCGGCGTCGAGCATCTTGCAGCGGAACTCGGGGCTCGACTCATGAAGCGCGAGTAACTCCAGCGCCGAAGACACCATCTCGGCCTCGCTCGCATAGGCACCTGAAGCGACCTTCTCGCGGACGAGTTCTTCAAGCGCGGCAGGCAGTTCGATGGTCATCCGGAGTATCCTTCGACAACCGAAGATAGCACCGTCAACGCGCCCTGACCAATCGGCCTTACCGGAAGAACCGGAACAAGGCCGGCTCGGTCAGGGGACAAGCACCTGCGGCCCGCCCATCGGCCGCATCCCCAGGTCCTTCAGCAATAAACTGTCCTCGTCCTGGCCGGGCAGGGGCGTGGTCAACAGCTTGCCGCCGATGAAGATCGAGTTGGCGCCGGCGAGGAAGCAGAGGGCCTGGGTCTCGCGGCTCATGGCGTCGCGGCCGGCCGAGAGGCGGACCATCGACTCGGGGCAGACCAGCCGGGCGACGGCCACGGTGCGCACGAACTCGATCGGGTCGATCTGGCCGTCACGCTTGATCATGTCGCCCAGCGGCGTTCCGGCGATCGGCACCAGGGCGTTGACCGGCAGGCTGTCGGGATGAACCGGCAGGGTCGCCAACTGGTGCAGGAAACTGGCCCGGTCCTGACGGCTCTCGCCCATGCCGACGATGCCGCCGCAGCAGGTGGAGATGCCCGCGTCGCGGACGTGCTGCAGGGTGTCCAGCCGGTCGTCATAGGTCCGGGTGGTGACCACCTGCTCGTAGTACTCGGGCGAGGTGTCGAGGTTGTGGTTGTAGTAGTCGAGCCCGGCCTCCTTGAGGGCCACGGCCTGGTCGGCCTTGAGCATGCCCAGGGTGACGCAGGTCTCCAGGCCCAGCGCCTTCACCCCGGAGATCATCTCGGCCACGCGCGGCAGGTCGCGGTCCTTCAGGTCGCGCCAGGCGGCGCCCATGCAGAAGCGTTGCGCGCCGCCGTCCTGGGCGGCCTTGGCCGCGATAAGGACGTCCTCCAGTTCCATCAGCTTTTCGGCCTTCAGACCGGTCTTGAAGCTGGCCGACTGACTGCAGTAGCCGCAGTTCTCGGCGCAGCCGCCGGTCTTGACCGACAGCAACTGGGACAGCTGCAGCTCGGTCGGATCGAACCGGCGCCGGTGCACAGCGGCGGCCTGGAACACCAGCTCGGTAAACGGCAGCGCGAACAGCGCCTCGATCTCCTCACGCGTCCAGTCGTGGCGCGGCAAGGCGGGGTCGGCGAAGCGGACGGGGGCATTCATACTCGGGTCTCTCCCTCAGGCGCCGCCCTTGTAGACAACACCGCCCTTCATCACAAAGCCCACGGACTTGAGCACCGTCACATCCGTAAGAGGGTCGCCGTCCACGGCGATCAGGTCGGCCTGCTTGCCGGGCTCCAGGGAGCCGATCTCGGACGACAGACCCAGCAGGTCGGCGGCGTTGACCGTGGCCGCGACAATCGCCGCCATGGGGCTCATTCCGTATTTGACCATGGCCTCGAATTCGTCGGCGTTGCGACCATGCTTGGAGACGCCCGCGTCGGTGCCGAAGGCGATCTTCACGCCGCGCGGATAGCAGAGCCTGACCGACTCGCCGGTGATCTTGATCCGCCAGTCGATCTTGGCCCTCACCGCCGGGCTGTAGGCGTTGGGATCCTTGGCCAGACGCTCGATGTAACCGTTCACCGTCGACAGGGTGGGCACATAGTAGGCGCCGGTCTTGAGGAACAGTTTGATGATCTCCTCGTCCATCACCGTGCCGTGCTCGATGGAGTCGGCGCCGTGGCGCAGGGCCAGTTTGATGCCGTCGGCCCCGTGGGCGTGGACGGCGACCTTCTTGCCATAGAGGTGGGCAGTGGAAATCAGCGCCTCCGCCTCATCGTCGAACATCTGGATGTTGACGCCCGAACCGATGCGGCTGTTCACGCCGCCGGTGGTGGCGATCTTGATGACGTCAACGCCGCGGCCGATCTGGCGACGAACCGCTGTGCGACAGGATTCCTGGCCGTCGCAGAGGTTGGAGCGGTCAAACACCGGATAGAGATCATCCTTGAAGCCCAGGGAGTCGTCCATGTGACCGGCGGTGGTCGAGATGGCCGCTCCGGCGTCGAGGATGCGTGGCCCCGGGACCCGGCCCGCGGCCACCGCGTCGCGCAGGGCCAGGGTCACGCCGTCGCTGCCCCCCAGGTTCCGCACGGTGGTGAAGCCGGCCATCAGGGTCTTGCGGGCGTTCCAGGCGGCCTCGTAGGCGAAGGAGGCCG
>JBKJII010000278.1:0-8932 GCA_046598505.1 Caulobacter sp.
CGATCCAGGTGTTCGAGCCGACCGATGGCCGCTTGATCCTGATCGCAAAGGGGCGCGAAGCTTCGACCCAGGTTCTGTAGAGGGTTCGCCTTGGGCGTCGCGCCGGACATCCTGACGGTCGAGGAGATGGCGGCGGCCGATCAGGCCGCCATCGCCGGCGGAACCTCGGGCCTCAAGCTGATGGAACGGGCCGGCCGGGCCGTCGCCGACGCGGTGCGCGAGCGGTATCGCCCCTGCCGCACGGTCGTGCTCTGCGGCCCCGGCAACAACGGCGGCGACGGCTACATGGTCGCCCGGGTGCTCCGTCGCCGGGGTTGGCCGGTATGGGTCGAGGCGCTGGCCCCGCCGTCGACGCCCGACGCCCGGGCGGTCGCGGCCCGCTGGTATGGCGAGACCCTGCCGCTGGCCGCGGTCGAGCGCCCGGCTGACCTGATCATCGACGCCCTGTTCGGCGCCGGCCTCAGCCGCCCGCTCGAAGGCGCCGCTCTCAGCCAGGCGCGCGCATCCCATGGCTCAAAGGCGCCGGTTGTCTCGATCGACATGCCCAGCGGCCTGGACGGCGACACCGGCCGCCCCGTCGGTGAGACCGCCTTCCGCGCTGATCTGACGGTGACGTTTCACCGCCGCAAGATCGGCCACGCCCTGGAGCCCGGCCGATCAGCCTGTGGCGTCGTCGTGGTGGCCGACATCGGCCTGCGGCCGACAACCGGCGCATTGGTCGAGAACCGGCCCTCGCTGTGGCTCGACCGGTTTCCCTGGCCCGGCGCCGCCTCGCACAAACATGCCCGCGGACGGCTGGCGGTGGTCAGCGGCGATCCGTTCCATACCGGCGCGGCCCGACTTTCAGCGCGCGGCGGGCTTCGCATCGGGGCCGGCCTGGTCACGGTGCTGTCGTCTCCGGCCGCCGCAGCCGTCAACGCCGCGCACCTTGAAGCGGTGATGATCGGCGTGTTCGAAACCGATCTGGCCCTGTCCGAAGCCGCCGAACGGGCGGACGCGGTGATCATCGGGCCTGCCGCCGGCGTCACCCCCGCAACCCGCGCCAACCTGTTCGCCCTGGCCCGCACGGGCGCTGCCCTGGTGGTTGACGCGGATGCGCTCACAGTCTTCCGTGACAAGCCTGACGACCTGTTCAGCGCGCTGGACCGTGACGACGTCCTGACCCCGCACATCGGCGAATTCGAGCGGCTGTTCCCCGGCCTGCTGGCCGAGAGCCCGCACCGCGTCGCCGCCGTCCGCGAGGCGGCCCGGCGGGCAGGGGCCATCGTGTTGCTGAAGGGCGCTGACACCGTGATCGCCGCGCCGGACGACCGCACGGCCGTCTGCCTCGACGACGCCCCCTGGCTGGCCACGGCGGGGTCGGGCGACGTGCTGGCCGGCTTCATCGGCGGCCTGATCGCCCAGGGCATGGACAGTTTCGAGGCCGCCTGTGCCGGGTCGTGGATCCACGCCGCCTGCGCCCGCCGCTTCGGCCCTGGTCTGATCGCCGAGGACCTGTCGGGCCTCGCGCCCGCCGTGCTGGCCGAGCTCTACGCCAGCCGGTAGACGCGTTTCGCGGTCCCCGAGAACAGCGCCGCCTTTTCGTCGTCCGAGGGGCCCGCCGCGATCCGCTTGAAGGCGTTCCACAGGGTCGCGTAGTCGCAGCCCCAGCGGTCGACGGGGAAATTGCTCTCGAACATGCAGCGGTCCGCGCCGAAGGCCTCGATGCAGGTCTCGATATAGGGCCGCCAGATCGCCGCCAGGGTCTCGGATGACGGCCGGCTGACGCCGTTCTGCTGGGGGAAGCCTGCGAACGGCATGGCCAGCCCGCCGAGTTTCACGGTCACCTTCGGCGACGTCGCCAGCTCGCGGATATTCTCCCGCCAGACATCGAACCGCTCGGCCAGCCTGCCGTCGTAGACGCCGATGCCCAGCGGCGTGCCGACGTGGTCGAGTATGATGTCTGCCTCCGGGAAGGCCCGCGCCAGGTCGATGACCTCCGGAAGTTGCGGCTCCAGCAGCCAGGCGTCGAAGCTGAGCCCCATGCCGGTCAGCCGCTTGAACCCGTCGCGGAAAGCGCCCTCGGCCATCAGCCCGGCCGGCGTGTGCGACATTGGACCCAGCACCGCCGGATCGGCATCCCGCGCCGTCACGTGGCGGATGCCCTTGAACCGGTCGCCGCCGGCGCGGATTTCGGCCTCCAGCACGGACGCCACGTCGTCGCCCAGCAGCAGGTCGGCATGCCCGACAATGCCGTCGCAGGCCCGGAACGGTCCGTAGAGCCCGCTGGCGCTCATCGCCGCCACGCCGTTGACGAACTCGACCTCGCCGACCGGCGCCATGCCCGGCGCGGCGCCCGCGCGATAGAAGGCCCCGCACTGCAGGTAGACCGTCGAGACGACGTTGTGGCCGCTGCCGGTGTCGGCCCGCAGCTCGTCCAGCAGATAGCGCGGCGTCATGGCCACGACATGCTCGAACGGGTGCGCGTCGGGGCCCGGCGTCGGCGGCGTCGGCCGGTCCCACAGGTGATGGTGCGGATCAACGATCGGCAGGGCGGGGTCGAGGATGGTCTCGGTCATGTGGCGGTCCTGTCATCGTCGGGCGCGCGATCTTCCCGTGCGCGAGGCGCCGCTGCAAGGGCGTGGCGCGTTGACAGCGGCCGGCCGCCGCGCGCCAATCGGTGCAGGAGGTCCGCCATGCGACACCGACACCTGAGCAGCATGCTGGGCCTGATCGGACTGGCCGTCCTCGGCGCGCCGACCGTCGGATCAGCCTGCATGCCGGCGCTCCCCGGCGCGACGCCCGAAACGCCGGAGGGCCTGGCGGCGCGTCTGCTTGGATATGAAGTGGAGCGGCAGCAGGCGCTTTGGCGGCAGGCGGATCACATCTTCCTCGCCCGGGTGCAGGACCCGCTCGATCTCCTGGAAGAAGAACGCCTGTCACCCCCGCCGCCCAGACGAACACGATTGGAGGTTCCGCCCGTGCCTGCGCCCACGCTGGTCGCAGCGCACATGCTCGGCGAGGGCAAGACTGTGGTCGTGCTGGAGCCGGCCGCCGCCCTGAAGGGCAGTGTGCCGGCCCGGCGGTTCAGGCTCAGGGATGTGGAAGGCTGGACGTCATGCGGCCCGTTGCGCCAGTTCGATGTCTTCTACGGCTGGGATCACCCGGACGGGCTCTACGTCGTGTTTCTGTCCGGCGTCTATCCGACCCAGGACGGCATCCTCGAAGCCCTGTCCGTTGAGAACGTCGTCGATCCACAGCTGAAGGCGGCGCTGCAGGCGCAGGCCGCCACGCGCTAGGACCTACAGGAACTTCGCCAGCCGCTCGCGGATGATGCCGTCGGCCTCCGCCATGATGCCGTCGATCAGGTCCTTGCAGGTCGGAATGTCATGGATCAGGCCCACGACCATGCCGCAGGACCAGGCCCCGGCCTCCATGTCGCCGTCGATCATGATCTTCGGATAGACACCGGCGACTTCGGCGATGATGTCCTCGAACTTGATGTCGGCGCCCAGCGCCTTCTCCTTGAGCAGCAGGCGCTCCACGGCGGCGTTGGTCAGCACGCGCTCGGTGTTGCGCAGCGGGCGCATGACCAGGCGGGTATCCAGCTCGGTCGCCGCGACGATGGCCTGTTTGACGTTTTCGTGGACCGGCGCTTCCTTCGTGGCAATGAAGCGGGTGCCCATGTTGATGCCGTCGGCGCCCATGGCCAGGGCCGCGACCAGCTGCGCGCCGTTGGCGACGCCGCCGGAGGCCACGAACGGGATCTTCAGCTCCTCGGCGGCGCGGGGCAGCAGCACCCAGTTGCCGACATCGTCCTCACCCGGATGGCCGCCGCACTCGAAGCCATCGACGCTGACCGCGTCACAGCCGATCGACTCGGCCTTCAGCGAGTGGCGCACCGAGGTGCATTTGTGGATCACCTTGATGCCGGCTTCCTTCAGCCCGGGCAGCCACTTGGCGGGGTTGTTGCCGGCCGTCTCGACGGCCTTCACGCCGCCGTCGATGATCGCCTTCACATAGCCCGGATAGTCCGGCTGGGTGACCGACGGCAGGAAGGTCAGGTTCACGCCGAACGGCTTGTCGGTCATCTCGCGACAGCGCGCGATCTCCTTGGCCAGATCATCGGGCGTGCGCTGGGTCAGGCCGGTGATGATGCCCAGCCCGCCGGCGTTGGACACGGCCGCCGCCATCTCGGCGAAGCCGACGAAATGCATCCCGCCCTGAAGGATGGGGTGCTCGATGCCGAACATTTCAGTGATGCGGGTCTTCATGGCCGTAGGTCCCTCGGAGCGCTCTTGTCTGGCGACGTTCTGGCCGCCGTCAGCGACCCTTCGGCCGCGACCTTCCCCGATTTGCCGCCCCCGGCCAACCGTCACGTGGCGTCAGCGCAGGCGCGTTTCGACATGCGACCGCATCTGTCGTGCATCTCATGATAGTGTGTCTTCATCATGCGCCTCGAAAAAGCAGCTTCCATCGTCAGCCTCGCCCGCCGCCTCGCCGGATCGTCCGAAGGTCTGACCATCGACGAGATCTCGGCGGAGTTCCTGGTCGATCGCCGTACCGCCGAGCGGATGCGCGACGCCGTGCGCGACCTCTTTCCGCAGATGGACGAGGTACGCGACGGGCGGACCAAGCGGTTCCTGATCCGCGGCGGCCTGGACGCCTTTCTCGATGTGCCGACCGTCGAGGAACTGGCCGATCTGCAGCTGGCCGCCGAGGCTGCAGACCAGGACGGCATGTCGGCGCGCGCCGAGAGCCTGCGCACCCTGGCCCGCAAGGTCGAGGCGCGCATGAAGCCCGGACTGCGTGTGCGCTACGCCGCCGACATCGAGGCGCTGGCCCTGGCCGAGCGGATCGCGCTCAGCCCCGGGCCCCGGCCGGCCTGCGATCCGGCGGTGCTGCGGCTGCTGCGCGCGGCCCTGCTGGCGATGAAGCAGGTGCGCTTCAGCTATCGCGCGGGCGGGGAGGGGCCTACCGTCGCGAGAACCCTCGACCCCTGCGGCCTGCTGTTCGGCTCGATCTACTACCTCGTGGGCCGCGCCGTCGGCACGCCCGAAGCGGTGCTTTGGCGGCTCGACCGGATGACCGACCTTGAGGTGCTCGACACGGCCAGCGAGACGCCTGCGGACTTCGACCTGGCGGTCTTCGCCGGGCGGTCGTTCGGGGTCTATCAGGAGCCGGTCGAGGACATCGTCCTGCGTGTCATCCCGGCGGCGGCGGAGCGGGCGGCCAGCCACCGTTTCCATCCCGGCCAGACCTTTGCGCCCCAGGCCGACGGCAGCCTGCGTGTCCACCTGCGCGCTGGCGGTCTGCTGGAGCTGTGCTGGCACCTGTTCACCTGGCGCGGCGATATCCAGGTGCTGGAGCCGCCGAAGCTGGCCGCCATGATGGCCGACGAGCTGGCGCGTTTTCGCCGGAACGACCAGTCCTGACGCAGCGGTCGCCTAGCCTGTCCGCGACGACGCCGTGGGGGCGTCTGCGGAGGGTGGCATGGCGTACAGCAGGACCTGCGGGGTCCGCGCTCACGTGGCGCGTGGCGTTTCGATCATCGCGGTGGCGGGCGCATGACGGCCGTCGCCTTTTCCATCCTGACCCTGATCGGCGCCTTGTTGATCAGCGGCATGGCCTGGCTGGCGCTGGGGCGACCCGAACGGCTCTGCCCCGGCTGCGACCAGCCGGAGAGTCGTTGCGACTGCGGTGATGTCAGCGAATAGGGCGACCGGCTCGACTCCCGAAGAGCCTGTTCGCCGGCAACCAGGTCTGCGTAGCTCGGCCGTCAAGCGCCGCCCCCTAGCCGCGATGGCTCATATCCCGTAGGGAACCGCCAGACCTGCGGATGTGGCGGAACTGGTAGACGCACCAGATTTAGGTTCTGGCGCCGTGAGGCGTGGAGGTTCGAGTCCTCTCATCCGCACCACCCTTTGCCCTGCGGGCCCTGGGTGGCGAGCCACCAGGAACTGCACCGTGGGCGAAGGCGGGCTGCAGGCCGTCGTGCAAAACTCGCTCTTGGCCCCCAAACGACCGCGTGACATAAGGGCCCCCGCTTTGCGCCGCCCCTGATCCGGGCGGCGATCCCATTTCCACATCCAGGCGGATGAGCCGGCTTCGGCCGGTCGCCCAGCACTCTTGAGAATGTCGATGCAAATCGTTGAAAAGTCTGTCGAAGGCCTGAGTCGCGTTTACGGCGTTACGGTGCCCGCCGGTGAGCTGGCCGCCCGTCTGGACGCCCGCATCATCGAGCTGGCCCCGCAGATGAACATCAAGGGCTTCCGCAAGGGCAAGGTGCCCGCCGCCCACGTCCGGCGCATGCATGGCAAGCAGCTGATGCAGGAAGTGGTGCAGGATGCGCTCAACGAGACGACCCAGAAGGTCCTCGACGATAACAAGATCCGCCCGGCCTCGCAGCCTGACCTGAAGCCCGAGTCCGACATGGAAGCGGTGCTCAAGGGCGGCGTCGACCTGGCCTATGAGCTGGCCGTCGAGCTGATGCCGGACTTCGAGCCGATCGACACGAGCAAGATCAAGCTGAAGCGCCCGGTCTACAGCCCGACCGACAAGGAAGTGGACGAAGCCCTGGCCGAGTTGGCCAAGCAGGCCGGCACGTTCGCCCCGCGCACCGGCAAGTCCCTGAAGGCCAAGGACGGCGACCAGGTGCTGATCGACTTCCTCGGCAGCGTCGACGGCGTGCCCTTCGACGGCGGCAAGGGCGACGGTTTTGAGCTGACGCTCGGTTCGGGCCAGTTCATCCCGGGCTTTGAAGAGCAGCTGGTCGGCGCAAAGCCGGGCGACGCGGTGACCGTCAAGGTGACCTTCCCCGAGCAGTATCAATCGGTTGATCTTGCCGGCAAGGCCGCCGAGTTCGCCGTGACGGTCCATGAAGTCCGCGCCCCGGTCGTTTCCGAGGCCGACGACGCCCTGGCCCAGCGCCTGGGCCTCTCGGACCTGGCCACGCTGCGCGAGACGGTGACCAAGAACCTTGAGCAGGGCTACGCCAACCAGTCGCGCTTCAAGCTGAAGCGCGCCCTGCTGGACGAGCTGGACAAGGGTCACGACTTCCCGCTGCCGCCGCGCATGGTCGACGCCGAGTTCGCCGGTATCTGGCAACAGGTCGAGGGCGACAAGACGGCCGGCAACCTGCCGCCGGAAGACGCCGGCAAGTCCGACGACGAGCTGCGCACCGAGTATCGCAAGATCGCCGAGCGCCGCGTCCGTCTGGGCCTGGTGCTGGCCGAGATCGGCCGCACCAACAACGTCCAGGTCACCGACCAGGAACTGAACCAGGCCATGCAGCGCGAAGCCATGCAGTACGGCCAGCAGGCCCAGCAGGTGTTCGACTTCTTCCGCACCAACCCGCAGGCCCAGGCCCAGCTGCGCGCGCCGCTGTACGAGGACAAGGTCGTCGAGCTGATCTTCGCCAGCGCGACCATCACCGACAAGAAGGTCTCCAAAAAGGAGATCGAGGCCGACGACGACCTGCCCGACGGCTACTAGGATACGGCGCGGCGTGAGGACGCCGCGCATCTGTAAACCGTTCGGAGAGAGTGGCATGTCGAGATGGACCGTCGCGGCGATTGCCGCGGTGCTTCTGGTGGCCCAGTCGGCAGCCGCCGCCCCGCGCGGCTCGGGCGTGACGCCTGAGGGCAACCCTGTCGGCGGAACGCCGGCGGCGGCGGCCCCTGCTCCTACTCCGCGGCCAACGCCGCCCGCACCGCCGCCGCCCACGCCCCTTGAAGGCCTGGTCATCACCGCCCGTCCGGCCGCGCCGCCGATCGACACGGTGTCAGGTTTCGTCGCCGACGTTTCGGCCCAGAGCGCCAACGGCCGTCTCGCCCGGTGGGATCGCAAGATCTGCCCGGGGGTGATCGGTCTGAAGGAGCCCTACGGCCAGCAGATGATTGACCGCATCGCCCTGATCGCCACGACGATCGGGCTGCAGGTCGGTGATCCGGGCTGCAAGCCGAACCTGATCATCGTCGCCACCGACGACTCCCAGGCGATGGTCAAGCTGCTGGTCGACCGCAACCCCACCGCCTTCGGCAAATGGGAAGACGGCATTACCCGCGGCCGTGCGGCGCTGGCGGACTTCATCGAGACGCCGCGCCCTGTGCGCTGGTGGCATGTCACGCACGTCACGCTCGCCGACGGCCAGACCTACACCCGCGGCTCGCAGGTGCTGATCCGCCAGGTCGGCCGGGTGCGCGGCACCTCGCGCGACAACTTCGACCATGTGATCATCATGATCGACGTCTCGCAGGTCGGTGTGATCCGCTTCAGCGCCCTGGCCGATTACGTCGCCATGGTTGGACTGGCCCAGGTCGATCCGCAGACCGACCCGTCGGGCGTGCCGTCGGTGCTCAACCTGTTTTCGGCCCGCGACAAGGGTGCGCCACCGCCCATCGGACTGACCGGCTGGGACGTGGCCTACCTGCAGGCGCTCTACAGCGTCGACGCCAACGTCAACAAAGGCGACCGCCAGGCAAACCGCATCGTCCGCGACATGGCGACCCGCCTGGGCGCGTCCCCGCCGAGCGACGAAGACACCGAGTAGGCCGGGTCCTTTCGACCCGGACCCACGGTCACACTTGCATAGCCTTAACCTCCGCCCGATATCCGTGAGGCGGTGATGGCGCGGGCATGATTCGCGACAGCCGATCCATTTGGAGAAGGGCACTATGAGCAATTACTTCCAGTCGATGTCGGATCCGATCGAGACCGCCATGAATCTCGTGCCCATGGTGGTCGAGCAGACCAGCCGCGGCGAGCGGGCGTTCGACATCTTCTCGCGTCTGCTCAAGGAGCGGATCATCTTCCTGACCGGTCCGGTCGAGGACGGCATGAGCGCCCTGATCTGCAGCCAGCTGCTGTTTCTGGAGTCCGAGAACCCCAAGAAAGAGATCAGCATGTACATCAACTCGCCGGGTGGCGTGGTCACTGCGGGCATGGCCATCTA